>LFRU01000024.1:10337-38967 GCA_001512495.1 Syntrophothermus sp. DTU052
TAGATACGGTCATAATTATATCATGTTGCTGCTCCGCCCGGCAACCCCAATTAGCAGGCAGTGGACAAGATTAAGCCGTGACTGCTCCTGGATAACCCCAGATGGAATGGCACCCATACGGACGGTGTGCAGCTACTGGGTCTGTGGGCAAGAAACAGGGTGGAGGCCGCAGTGTTAACTACGGCCTCGATCATTGGGCCAGGCTTATATAGAATTCGTTGAAAGAGGTATAAACGCGGTTGCTTCTGCGCCGGAGAACTTGTCGTTTGCGCCTTGCGGTACCGGCAATACCATATAACATTACTCTTGGTCAGCCTCTGCAGGAGGCGCTTCGAAGGCTATGGTGACCGTTTGATTTCCTGCGTCATATGTAACGGAAATGGTACTGTCATTATCTGCCGTTGCGCCGTAGTTATACGATGAGTCAGAGGAGAACGATGTCGAATTCTTAGTATACCCCAGTTCTTTCAACTCATCGAGGTAGTCCTTATAATCCTGCTCCTTTACCTCTTCCAGCACGATAAGACAGGATGTTTCGCTATTGAACGCTGAAACCACAGTACCGTGCTTGAATTCCGGCACCATACTTGCCGCTCCACTATCCGGCCATTCACTCCCACCAATAGTGAGTTCCTCACCGTCTTCACCCTTGATGCTCAACTTGTCACCGTCGATATCAATATCGGCAGCTCCGCCGGTAGCTTTATTAATAACGGTCTCGGTTACTTTTTCAGATATCTTTTCATTCACTTTTTCCCTGACACCACAGGAGGTCAAGGACAGTACCATTAATGTGCTGATAAGCACCACCATAATCTTCTTATACAACTGTATCCCTTCTTTCCCTCATGACTCTTCTCAAGCATAGTCGGGGCCGCTTGATGGTCATTAATCTGAATCAAACATGGTTTGACTTGAACGAATTACTTTATCAGCGTGTATTTGCCGATAAGGGGAAGCGGCTTGACCTTTCCGCTGAATCCGTTAACAAGTCCCATGATGGCGAAAACCAAAACCACAAATGCCAATACCGGCAACAGTACCCATCCGATTACCGGAATCAAAGAGAGGATTAGGCTTCCCCCGAAACCCAGGATAAACAGCAATAAGGCCTGGTTTGCATGATACCTCCCATATTTTGAATCGGGGCAGGCCAGTAAAGGCAAGAAAAAGATGAGGTAAGCCAGTCCGGCCATAGTCTTGTTCTTTTCAATATCTGCAGGGTCGATATTCGGGGATGCACTGTCAGGGTTAACCATCGGATCTGTCATTAATATAACCTCCAAAAATTTTTTTTGGCTTCACAGCAAAACATAAAAACCTGCCATTTGAATGTGCTGGGTGAATCCAGCCAGTACTGCAGCACCTGTTTCGCAAGATGCTCTTGGTTTACTCCCTAAGCACCTCAAACCGGTTTAGAGTTTTGCAGTGAAATCTGTAGCGTACGCTGATCAAAATATATGCTATTCTTGTACATAAGTAATCACACCCTGGGTGATTTTTCATACAAAAAAGAGCAATCACCCTGAGGGTGATATTGGTAAGAATAAAGTCGTCGTCGGAGCAGACGCGATTATTGTTTATCCTGTTGCCAGCCTGTGCTGTTGGCGGAAGGAGAGGTGATGACAAGCATGAAAAGGTTTATTATGCTTTTGGCCTTAATACTTTTGCCGATTTTGCCAGGTTGCGGGATTGGTTTCGAAGCAGGTTCATCACAGCCGGTGACCCTTACCCTGTGGCATAATTACGGCGGTCAGTTAAAAGATACGATGGATGAAATGATCGACGAGTTCAATGAAACTGTAGGGAAAAAAGAGGGTATTATTGTAAGTGTCACCTCGATCTCCGGCAGTGCAACCCTGCACGAAAAGCTGACCATGGCTGCCCATGGTGACCCGGGGGCACCATCCCTGCCGGACATTACAACCGTATATCCCAAGACGGCACTCATACTTGCAGAGAAAGGGTTGCTGGCCGACCTTGATGAACAGTTTACCCGGAAAGAGCTCTCTGCTTATATCCCGCAATTCATAGAGGAAGGTCGATTGGCGGATGGCGGTCTTTATGTATTTCCCATTGCCAAGTCTACAGAAGTCTTATTTGTAAACAAGACTCTATTTGACAGGTTTTCGCGAGACACAGGAGCCAGGATTGAAGATCTGCAATCCTTCGAAGGGATTATTCGCACAGCTTCACTTTATTATGAATGGACTGACAGACAAACACCGGACATTCCTAATGACGGGAAGATGTTTTACATGCCCGATTCCATTTTTAATCTATTCCTGGTTGGATGTAGGCAGCTGGGAGCCGAATTCACTGCCGACGGTCAACTGAACCTCAACACCCCGCAGCATAAAAAGGTGTGGGATTTTTACTTTACGCCTGCCGTTATGGGGCAGGTAGCAGTATTTGACGGATATGCCACCGATCTTGCCAAGACAGGAGATATTGTGTGTTCGACCGGATCGACGGCGGGGGTTTCGTTTTTTTCTCCAACGGTTACATATGCGGACAACACATCAGAGCCGATTGAATTAGCCATCCTCCCGTATCCAGTGTTTGAAGGCGGTAAAAAAGTAGCCATACAGAGAGGGGCCGGTATGAGTGTTATCAAGTCGACCAGAGAAAAAGAGCATCTGGCCGGCATTTTTCTGAAGTGGTTTACCAGCCCTGAAAACAACATGCGCTTTGTATCATCTACCGGATATTTCCCGGTAACGGTAGAGGCGTTTGGGGAGCGTATGTCGAAAGAGATGGAGAAGATAACGGATCCCGCGGTTAAGAATCTGTTGAGGGTATCCAGGATAATGCAAAAGGATTACGAGTTTTGTATACCACCGTTGTTTGAGGGTGTTGATGAATTAGAGGAACAATACAAAGCTCAAATAATGGATGCAGCTTCCCGAACCAGGGACGCTTATGTTGAGTTTTCTCGGAGCATGGATTCAGTTACCGCCTATGAGAATGCATCACGCGGGGTTTATGAAGACTTTATACTCCGCTTTCCCTGAGCGTAAAATTAATAAATGAATGAGGCTGTTTCCAGTTGAAAAACAATGTGTTTGAGAAAATAAGGATGCTGAGAGAAGCGGCTCAAAAAACTGGTGACCTTGGTATGCCCATGGGTTTAAGACTCTTTCTGTTGCTGACGGTGCTGGTTCTCACCATAATTCTTGGGGTAATAGCAATTCTGTTTATTAACGGGACGTTTACGGCCGGGTTGTCAGAAAGCAAAACAATTGTTGAAAGTGAACTGCAGCACGCTTCGCAGGGGATATCGAAGCAATACGAGTATCTTTCCATACATACCATCAACTTATCAGAGGAATTGTCACGCAGCATTGAGAAAAACGCCAATAACATGGGCATATCCTTATCAAATCTGCAGGATCATCCGGAGAGACTGGAAGAACTGATATCCCGTGAATTTGACCGGATATTGGTCTGCCTGCAGAAATCTCAAAGCAGTGGGGCTTTTTTTATTTTAGATGCCACGGTTAATCCCGCCCTGGAAAAGGCGAAATACTCCCGAGCCGGTTTGTATATCAAGAATATGGAGCCCAATATTGTGAGTTCCTCCACCCCGAATTATATTGTACTTCGCGGCAGCCCTGCTATCAGCCGCAACCATAAGCTGTCCCTTCATACTCAATGGAGTATGGAATTTGATATCTCTGATGCTCCTTACTATTACCGCCCTATCGAGGCAGCGGAATCGGATAAGCAGTTGAAGCTGTCACGCCTCTACTATTGGTGCCCGGCTCTCAAAATTCCCAATACCAGCGAGGAAGTCATGCTCTGTTCAGTTCCATTGATTGATTCTCGTGGTAATGTCTTCGGGGTTTGCGGTTTGGAAGTAAGTGCGATGCTCTTTAAGCTGTCCAACATGCCCAACAACTGCATCTATACGCGAATATTCTACACGCTTTCACCAATCGATAAAGACTTGATCAAACTTGATCAGTCAATGTTTGCCGGTTGTTATTCCGCAAGAATCCTGTCAAGGGATCAGACTCTTAATTTCTCAGAAAACAAGTATTCATTTTACTCTTATACGGAAAAGAATCACTGCAGGTTTCTGGGTATTCACAAACCGGTGCGGCTGTACCCTGAGGGCTCCGCCTTTGCTGATGAACAGTGGGTAGTAGCCGTGATGGTTCCGGAAGAAGATGTTGTTACTTCTATTACCAGGCTGAACCTCTTATTGATCGGCAGCCTAATGCTGCTTTTTGTCCTGGGAGTGGCGGTATCCTTTGTTTTGAGTCAGAGGTTTCTAAAGCCGATTACCGAAGGCCTGGATATGATCAAATCTAACGACCTGAATGCGGCTTCAAAAACAAAAATACCAGAGATAGATGGATTAATCGAATATCTGGCCCTGCATAATCAGGAGTTGTATGAGAAGGCAAGGCAGGAAAACATATCCCTTGTTATTCTTGATGAATTCCTGGAAAACACCAGGAAGCTCTCTCCCGCAGAACGATCAGTTTTTGATCTCTATCTTAAAGGCCATACTGCCAAAGAGATAAGCGAAACCCTGTGCCTTAGCATAAACACGATAAAAACACACAGCAAGCGTATCTATACAAAGCTTAACGTTGCGTCACGGGAGGAACTCCTCCTATACCACAGCCTGTTGAAAGAAATAGGCAAGGAGATTGAGTAGTATCGAACTCAAGTCAGATCAACAAATTCTGCCTTCACCATCTCCTGCAAGGCTCTGGTGGGCAGGGTCACCTGCAGGCCGACCCTCCCGGCACTTACTGTGATCTGTTCCCGATGTTCAGCTTGACTTGCGATGGCGGTTTTGAACAGCTTTTTCATACCGATGGGCGAGCAGCCGCCCTTGAAGTACCCAGTTACCGTGTTTATCTCCCGGGCGGGAATCATTTCAACTTTCTTTTGACCAAAATGCCGGGCTGCTTTTTTTAGATCCAGTTCACATTCCACCGGTATGACGCAGACATAATACTCCCCGGTCGTGCCCTGCAGGACCAGGGTTTTATATACTTCCCCGGGATCCATCCCCACCTGTTTGGCAACCGATAACCCATCCAGGAAACCGTCGGGGGCTTCATAGGTGCGGACTTCATATTTTATTCCATGATAATCAAGTAAGCGCAGGGCATTTGTCTTTGGTACTTTGTTTTTGGCCATAACAGAAACGCATCCTTTGCAAAAGGTAAGGGATAATATCAGAAACTCAAGGTTTCAAAAAGCATTTTCTTGCATTATAATTATAATACTTTGCCCCCCATGGGGCGTAAACAGCATTACCTGTATTAAACGAGGCTGCAGAACCGTCCCCGGGTCCGTTTAATAAGGTATTTACTGGGGAGAATAGTCGGTATGGAATGCAAAATGCATCCTTACTGTAGGATGGGAGGTATGTACTGATTGGCAACCGTAATTGTTACCGACAGCAGCGCGCATATTCCTGTTGATCTTCTGAAAGAACACGGGATAGAGGTAGTTCCTTTTCATATCCATTTTGAAGGAGAGGATTTCCTGGAGGGAGAAAAGTATACCCACCCGGAGTTTTACCGCAAACTTCAGCATTCCCGGAATTTCCCCACCACTTCCCAGCCTGCAGTGGGGGAGTTTATCAAGGTGTTTACTGCTAAATCGGCTCCCGGGGACAATATCCTGGGGATATTCATATCCTCGTCCCTGTCGGGAACCGTGCAGTCGGCCCGGACGGCTGCCGAATATGTGAAAGATCGAAACATCATCATCATTGATTCGTTAAGTTCCACCCTGGGTCTGGGGTTTCAGGTATTGAAGGCCTGTGAGTCCTTAAAGAAGGCCAAGGAGAATATATTACAATGTATAGAAGAAATCAGCGCTGTTCGGGAAAAGATAAAACTGTTTTTCCTGGTGGATAATCTGGAGAACCTTGTTCGAAGCGGAAGGCTCTCCAAGGCCCTGGGTATTATTGGGGATTGGTTGGGGATAAGGCCGATTTTGACCGTTCGGGAAGGTCGTTTGGTGCTGTATGATAAGGTGCGTTGTAAGCGCAAGGGGTTGCAGCGTTTGGTCAGCGATTTCGAGAAAGCTGCCAAAAAGGCTATTATTGAAAAGGTTGGCATTGCCCATGTTGATGCCGCCATGGAGGCCGAGTCTTTGCGGCAGATGTTGAGCCGGGTTTACTCGGGGACAATTATGATTGCCGAGGCCGGTCCGGCAGTGGGCCTGCATATTGGCTCCGGGGGATTGGCATTGATTTATTATTAATACAATCGGGTAATGAGAAGGGAGGATTAATATTGGGCATACGTATAATTACGGACAGTACTTCGTATTTACCCCCCGAAAGACTTGAAGAATACGAAATAGAGGTGGTTCCTCTGGAAATCACCCTCGGGGGAACGAGGTTTCGGGAAGGCGAGATGAGCAACCGCGAGTATTATTCTCGGCTCCGATCCACCAGCGACTTCCCCACCACGTCTCAACCGCCGGTGGGCGATTTCGTAAAAGTTTTTGAAAGATATGGACCTCAAGAGACCTACATATGTCTGGTGATTTCAGAACTGCTGTCGGGCACCCTCCACGCCGCCGAGAGTGCCGCCAGCCTACTCCCGGATTATGATATTACAGTTATGGATTCACGCAGCACAGCCATGGGTCTGGGATTCCAGGTTTTGAAGGCTGCCGAGATGGGCCGGCAGGGGTTTGGTCGCGATCAGATTATTCAAGAAGTAGTCAAGTTGAGATCGGAGGTCATGATCCGTTTTGTAGTTGATAACTTGGAATACCTGGTCCGGGGAGGCCGCCTGGGAAAGACCAGCGGTATGCTGGGCAATCTCCTGCAGGTCAAGCCGATCCTGGGTATTATCGATGGAAGAATTGACGCCCTTAAAAAGGTCAGAAGCAAGCGTCGTGCGGTTGAGAACATAGTTGAAGAGCTGAAAAGCCAGGTGGATAAAGGCAGGATTTCAGAAGTCGCTGTGTGTCATGCGGACGTTGAATCAGAAGCAATGGAACTGAAAGAACAGGTGGAAGCATTTTTCCCCAAACCAATACTGGTGAGTGAGGTAGGACCGACCATAGGTTCCCATACCGGTCCCGGCGTACTCGGCCTGGTTTATTATTGATTACAAAACCATATGGAGCGGGCAAGGTCTGGATGGTGTTCAGCGGACGGAACGGTGGACTGAAGGGTTCAAGGTGTTTCGCGGTATCTGGGATTACCCGCTTCTATTGGATAAAGCTGATGCCCGGGGTCTGTTAAAAACAGACCCCGGGCATCAGCTTTATCCCTTATTGCAGGTTTTTATGAGGTAGTCTAATATGTTGATATGCTTAGGGGAGGATGGATTGATGGGATACCCCCAGACTCTTGAGACAAGCTCCAAGGTCCTTATATGGGGAGAGAGCGAGCTGGCATTGCGCCTGGCGGTGGAAATCGGCCGTCGCCGCCCTGTTGTATGGGCTCTGCCCGGAGAACTGGTGGACCAACCGGAGGGAGTAACGGTTTTGCCGAACAGCCGGTTGATCGAGGTCAACGGCGCTTCCGGTTGTTTTTCGGTGCAGATTGAGACGAACGGTTCACTGATCCGGCAGGAAGCAGGAACCATTGTGGTTCTGCCGGAGTTGGACCTTGATGTGCCTGCAGCCTTCAGGAATAATGAAGAGATAGATCAAGCCCAGACAATCGTTATGGTTGTGGATGGAGTTCGCCCCGGATGTTACCGGGAGATCGTTGGCGGGGCCCGGGCCCTGTCCCGACGGGGCCATCGGGTGTACTTGATAGTTGATGAGGTACAGGTGGGTTTTCCGGGCGGGGAAGAGATGTTTCAAGAAGCCTGCCGGGAGGGGGTTGTCTTTCTAAAGGATACCGTGGTGTATTTTGACAGTCGATCTGCCGGTTGCGGCACGAAACTGCCGGCACCTGCAGGGGTAAAAACGGCTGAAAGCTTCAGGGAATTTACTGACCAGACACTATACTTGGACTGCCGCTCCCTGGGCGACACGGGCCCCTGGGTGATCGAGGCTGACCGGTTGTGGTTCTTTAACGGCGACCGCGTCAGGGCCGATTACCAGCAGGTACGAGAAGTGTTGGGGGTGGCCGGAGTCGATTGCCAGGAGTACTACCCGTTCCAGACACGGCGAAAGGGGATTCTGGAGATTGACCCGGGATGGGGGGAGCCTTTTTCCCAGGAAGAGATTTTGGCGGCGGTTAAGACCCTGATTCATTCCCAGACTGGAGATGCTCCACCTGCCGGCCGCTATGAGGTCAGGGCCGACTTATGCGCCCTCTGTCTTACCTGTTACCGGATCTGCCCCCATGGAGCGGTAAGCTTCAGAGAGGGTGCGGAGAACTTGTATGGACAGGCTATGTTCATTGATCCGCGGGCCTGTTTCAACTGTGGAAGGTGTTATGCCGAATGCCCGGCTCAGGCTATCAGACAGGACTCACCGCCGGAGGAGAGCCTGGGGGCCGTGGTCCTGGCCTGTGAGAATTCAGGTGGGCCTCTGCTTGAGGGCCGCGGGATACCTTGTCTGCTCTTTCCCTGCGCCGGGAGCATCGGGATTACAGATATGCTGCGGGCGTGGCAGCCCGGGATTGAACGCCTGGTTATCATGACCTGCCGGGACGGCAAGTGCCGGCACCGGGAGGGAGGAAAGCGGCTTTATTCCAGGGTGGAGAGGTTGAACCGTTTGCTCCGGGTATTGAATAATCCGGTTCATATTGAGGTTGTTCAGGTATCGGCCCAGGACAGAGTGGATGAGGTGCGAAGGAGGGTTAGCGGTTTATGATAGTGGGAGAGCTTAAGCCCTTTACGGAGATAAAGAAAATGATCCGCGGTTATCAGAGGATCCTGGTGGCCGGCTGCGGCGGATGTGTGACCGTCTGCCAGACCGGAGGCCTGCAGGAGGCTGAGACCCTGGCCCGCCTCCTGAACATGGATGACCCGGGAACAACGGTGGAGAGCCTGGCGGTACCCCGGCAGTGTGAGTGGGAGTTCCTGGAACAGTTGAAAACGACGGTTCAGAGGTGTGAGATCATCGTCTCTACCGCCTGCGGCATCGGGGTACAGGCTATGAATGAGTATTTCCGGGAAATCCAGACGCTGCCTGCCTTGAATACCCGCTTTCTGGGTATGCCGGTTGAGCACGGGGTGTTTGTGGAGAGGTGCCAGGCCTGTGGGGAATGCATGCTGCACCTGACCGGTGGAATATGTCCGGTGGCCCGTTGCTCCAAAAGCCTGATGAACGGCCCGTGTGGCGGCTCAAAGAATGGCAGGTGCGAGATCTCGCCGGAGATTGACTGTGCCTGGCAGCTGATCTACGAACGGCTCAAGGCTTTGGACCAGTTGGAGCGGCTGCTGGTATTACAGCCCCCCAAAGACTGGTCTCACTCGCGGGATGGAGGGGTGCGGAAGATGGTGAGGGAGGATTTGATGCTTGATGACGGGGAGTAATCTGGAACGGGTCCTGAAGGAAGGCCATTTTGCCGTCACGGCGGAAATCGGCCCCCCCAAGAGCTGCAACGCCGCTTTTGTTCAGAGAAAGGCCGATCTTCTGAAGGGGTATGCCGATGTCTTCAACATAACTGATAACCAGACTGCGATTGTACGCATGTCCAGCATTGCGGCCGCGGTTCTGATTCAGCAGAAGGGGCTGGAGCCGGTAATCCAGATGACCTGTCGCGATCGAAACCGGATCGGCCTGCAGTCCGATCTCCTGGGAGCAGCCGCCCTGGGAATAAAAAACGTCCTGTGCCTTACCGGGGACCACCAGAGCTTTGGCAACCACCCGCAGGCCAAAAACGTTTTCGACCTGGACTCTATCCAACTGATAAAAACCATAAAGGATATGCGTGACGAGGGCCGTTTTCTCTGTGGAGAGGAAATGAAGGTCCGGCCGGACGTCTTCATCGGCTGTGTGGAGAACCCCTTTGCCGATCCTTTTGAGTTCCGCGCCCTTCGCCTGCAGAAGAAGATAGAAGCGGGGGCTGACTTTGTTCAGACCCAGTGTGTTCTGGACATGAAGCACTTCCGGCATTTTATGGATCTTATCAATGATCGGGGATTAACCGACCGGGTCGCGGTACTGGCAGGGGTTATGCCGATTAAATCGGCGCGCATGGCGCGGTACATGCAGAAAAACGTAGCGGGGATGATGGTTCCTGATGAGCTCTGCGAGCGCCTGGAAACGGCTGCCGATGTACAGAAGGAGGCCGTTGACATCGTGGTGGAGCAGATCGCGGAGGTGAAGGAAATCCCGGGAGTCCGGGGAGTTCATATCATGGCGGTGGCCTGGGAAGAGGTGGTTCCCGAGATTGTACGCCGGGCCGGCCTGTACCCCCGCCCGTTCTAAAAGAGTAACTACATTATTTTTCGATAAATGCGGCCCACTCTTTGTTTGAGGTTGTGTACAGCGTGCTGCCTGATGCGCATGGTAAAAGGAGAAGGTAAGCGCAAAGCTCAATCTTTTCGGTCTTATTCCTCCGGCCCGGGAATTGATCAGGAGAGCAACCATGCGGTAAGGCCGCGTATCTTGGAAGGCAGCGTATATCTCTGGTTAAGGAAGTGGTGCCATGGCCAGGATTCTGGTTTTGGGCAGCGGCCCGGCCGGGTTGGCCAGTGCCCTGCACCTGGCCGCCAACCATCAGGAGGTAATCCTGGTGGAGAAGGAGGAAAGGTTGGGGGGCAGCCCCCGGATTTACAACTGCAAAGCGGTGGGTGAGTGCCGCCAGTGTGGAGCCTGCCTGGTTGCGGAACGTGTTTACCAGGTGAACAGCCACCCGCGTATTCAAGTGATGACGGGGTGTTATATCTCGGCCGTTCACCGGAACAACAATGCCTTCCAGGTGGACCTTGAAGGGGTGTCGGGGACGGTGAGAACTAACGTGGCCGGGATCATCCTGGCTACCGGGTTTGATCTTTTTGATCCGGGACTGCGCGGTGAAATGGGTTATGGAAGGCTGGAGCAGGTGGTAACCGCCCGGGATATGGAAGAAAAACTGATGAACACCCCCGGTGACTGGGAAGAAGAACTGGGAATCATGCCGCGGGTGGCCATCATCAGGTGTTTGGGGTCGCGGGAGCAGAGCCGGGGAGTGTCCTATTGTTCCCGGGTCTGCTGTCTTTACTCTGAAAAGCTGGGCCGGTTGTTGGCAGACAGGATCCCCGGGGCTACCGTAGATATTTTCAGCATGGATAGCCAGAGGTATCACCCGGTTTATGCGACCGGCAGCATGGAACCGGTAACGTATATAAGGGGAATGCCTTCGCGGGTCGACAGGTCCTATGATCAAAGCCTGATCGTGAAATATGAAGATAGTGCCCAATCAGCAGTCAGGCAGGGGCGTTACGACTGGGTGGTCTTATGTCCGGCAGTACTGCCGGCCCAGTCCGGCCAAAAAGTCAGCGATATGCTGGGGGTTGCTCGGGATAAAAGGGGCTTTATTGACAGTGTCGATGGCTCAACCAATCAGGCGGGGGTTTTTGCTGCCGGCTGCTGCACCGGCCCCAAAACTATTCTGGAGAGCCTTAGCAGTGGCCAGACAGCGGCAGGGATGTTGCTTAGGCATTTATCTTCTGCATGATTCGGTCCAGAATATGAGAGTAGTGGGTGAGTTTTTCCCTTTCCGTTTCACAGGTGAAATTGTGCAGCTCCAGGTCGTGCAGGGCAATCAACTTGGCGTTGAATATCTTATCCCTCAGGCTCATGACGGGTGAACGGAAATAGGTGTTTACTCTTTGAGCAACATGGTATTCCTCTGCAGTCAACTTCATAAAAACTATCCCCCCAGGTGAATCTTAAATTGATGATATGCAGCCGGGTCGGAAATTGTTCTTAAAAAATATAAAGAACCTCAGGTTAAATATTAGCAGCCATATCAATAGATGCATCTAATGCCGAAATCTGGCCATTACCGGGTTGGCGACCCATAAAAAAGTGATAACGACCCCAGGGGGGCGCTATCACTTTGAGGATTATTATAATTATGTGTTGTCCCATCACTCATTAATGAGATCCGGTCAACTAACAACTCCTTTTTCGGTTCTGCTGCTCCTGTTCCTCACGGCGCTGTTGCTCTCTCTGCTGTTCGCGCTCCTGACGCTCGCGTTCTTGGCGCAGGCGGTCTTCTTTTCTGCTCAAGTAATTAACACCTCCTTTCGGGACGTGTTTGCTTCCCTCAAAACTGGTGTCAAATGCTAGTGATAGTTTTGCTCTTATCCCCACTATCTATACCAATTAACGAAAGGGCATTTTCAGGGAACACCAGAAAGGCGGGGCGTCCCCAAAGAGCAGGGTAATTTGAAGCACGACAAGGGGGTTGACTTACGAAATGCGGAGTTGTAACATAAAACCTAATGTACCAACTTGGATGCCTTGCGAAAAGGCATGGTAAAGCGATGAGCGGGGAGAGTAGCCGCCAAGTTCCATTTAAGAGAGCCGGTAGTAGGTGCGAACCGGTATGGTCAGCGGTGAAGGCCACCCGTGAGTGTCGGTGAACCAGCAATGGGTAAGCCGAACGGTTCCCATCGTTAACGGGTCAGAGCGGACATTGATTGTCAATTTGGGTGGTACCGCGGGAATGTTCCCGTCCCTTTCTGGGGCGGGATTTGTGTTTTAGTCAATACTTGGAACAGATTAAAATACAATTTTATTAAAGGAGATGATGTGAAATGAGTCTGGATAGACGGATCCTTGAACTGCTGGAGCGTGATGCCCGCCATACTCCCCAGCAGATTGCCGCCATGCTGGGTGAGGATGAAAACCGGGTCATAGCCGAGATCGCCCGCTTGGAGAAGGAAAAGATCATCCTCGGGCACACTTCGATAATAAACTGGGAGAAAGCCGGGGATGATGGGGTTACGGCGATGGTGGAGGTTAAGGTTACCCCGGAGCGTGAAGTCGGTTTTGATGCTATTGCCAACCGAATATGCCGTTTCCCCGAGGTGCGTACGGTCTACCTTATGAGCGGCCTGTATGATTTGGCGGTGGTGGTCCATGGAAAGGATCTCAAGGACATATCAACTTTCATTTCACAAAAACTGGCTACCATGCACCAGGTACAGAGCACTACCACCCATTTTGTCCTCAAGCGTTACAAGCAGGACGGGTTTATCTTCGATGACAAGGAAAAGGATCGAAGGCTGGTGGTTAGCCCATGATTGACGGCAGCAGGTATCTGAGAGACAGCATTAAGAGCCTTCCACCATCAGGAATACGCAGGTTTTTCGATTTGGCCTCTCATATGGAAGGGGTTATTTCGCTGGGAGTGGGGGAACCGGATTTTGTGACTCCCTGGCATATAAGGGAAGCCTGTTTCTACTCCCTGGAAAAAGGCTATACCATGTACACCGCCAACGCGGGTATGATCGAACTGCGGGAGGAGATCGCCAAATACCTGTACCGCTGGCAAAACTTGACCTATGATCCGGAGACGGAAATCCTGGTAACCGTAGGGGTCAGTGAGGCGATAGACCTGGCCTTTCGGGTTTTGCTGGAAGACGGTGACGAGGTTTTAATCCCTGAGCCCTCGTATGTGTCATACGTACCCGGCACCATCATGGCCGGGGGAACCCCGGTTATGCTGGATACCCGGGAGGAAGACGAGTTCCGTTTGACCCGTGATGAACTGGCCGGGAAAATTACTCCGCGGTCGAAACTGCTGTTACTGACCTATCCCAATAACCCTACCGGGGGCATCATGGGGCGTGATGACCTGCTGGACCTGGTGGATCTGATCGTCGCCAACGACTTGATTGTTATCTCGGATGAGATCTACGGTGAGCTGACATATGAGGGCAAACACGTTTCGATAGCCACCCTGCCGGGCATGAAGGAGCGGACAATCATCATGAACGGTTTTTCCAAAGCCTTTGCCATGACCGGCTGGCGCATCGGGTATGCCTGCGGCAACCGTGATATTATTGGGGCCATGAACAAGCTTCACCAGTACACCATACTGTGTGCTCCTATAATGGGGCAGATGGCAGCCCTGGAGGCCTTAAGGCACGGGGAGGCGGAGATGAGAAGGATGGTAGAGGATTATGACTATCGTCGCCGCCTGATACTTAAAGGACTAAAAGAGATCGGGCTGCCCAGTTTTGAGCCCCGGGGGGCTTTCTATGTTTTTCCGTCCATCTCGGTGACGGGGATGAGCAGTCTGGAGTTCTCGGAAAAGCTGCTGAAAGAAGAGAAGATAGCGGTAGTGCCCGGCAACGCCTTTGGCAGGTCAGGTGAGGGGTTTGTCCGGTGCTGCTATGCATATAGTGTCGATCATATCGAGCAGGCTCTGGAGCGCATGGGGGCCTTTGTTGCCCGTCATCATGTTTGATATACCCGGAAATGTAACCTCCTGCAAGCAGACAGGGAGAAAAAACTCGAAAACACCACTAATAAGCGGCAAGAAGGAGATTCTTGGATAAAGGATAAGGGGAGGGGAGCGCGAATCCTTTTCAATATGGAACCTACAAGGAGGGATTCGCTTGTTTTCCGAACTAACCAGCCAGGACATCATACTGCTCAAGTGTTTTCGTCTGTTGCAAACGGAGGGTAAGAAAAACCTGTTGGATTATTTGAAGTTTTTAGCTGAGAAGCAGTACCGTGCCGAGCTCTCGTCACGGATTTTGAATAACCCTATATTATACAACGGGTTGGTTCAGGCTCACCGGATGTGTGAACGTGAAGAAGTACACGTGGATGACATTCTTCAGAAGATTAACCAGCTGAAATACATATATTACCAATTATTGGAGAAAACCAACATTAAGTACGATGAGATCCTGGATGATATTAACCAGGAGAACATAATCAGGGATTGGGGACGAATCGGGTTTGAAAACATATCAGAGGCGGCTCGAACCGGGCGCAAGGACCTGATTCTGCGAGAGCTGGATGAAATGATTGAGGGGTTAAAAGGCCTGGCCAAAAAAGGGGACCGAAAACGTATCGTTGCGGTTTAATGCCCTCCTGGTATACAATTTGGTTAGAATATAAGTGGCAGGATTGGCTGTTTGGGGAGGATAACAGTGAAAATATCGTTTCATGGAGCAGCTCGAACCGTTACCGGTTCCTTTTTTGTTGTTGAAACAGATACAGTACGCTTTGGGGTAGACTGCGGACTGTTTCAGGGGAAATCGTCGGTTAAGGAACGCAATTACCAGCCTTTTCGGGTGGAGCCATCCGACCTCGATTTTCTGGTATTAACCCATGCCCATATTGATCACTCCGGCCTGATCCCGAAATTGTTTGTGCAGGGCTTTAAGGGGCCCATATATTGTACCTTTGCCACTGCGGATCTTGCTGCTATTCTTCTGCCTGATTCAGCCTATATACAGGAAATGGAGGTAGAAAGGAAGAACCGCAAGCTGACCCGTGCCGGTAAGCCCCTGCTGACACCGATATATACCATTGAAGATGCCCATCGCTGTTTGGAACTGTTCCAGCCTTATGGTTACGACGAGATATTCAAACCGGCTCCTGACGTGGAAATCCGTCTCCGGGATGCCGGACACATACTGGGTTCCTCCATTGTTGAAGCCTGGGTTACCGAAAACGGTCAAAAAACCAAACTGGTATTCAGCGGTGACCTGGGCAACATCCGCCAGCGCATAATAAAGGATCCCACCCGTATCGAGAGTGCCGAGTATATTATCCTGGAATCAACATACGGGGACCGGCTGCACCAGGCCAACACCACCCGCATGGATCGGCTTTTGGAGGCCATAGAGTATACCCGGAGGAAGGGCGGGAATCTGATAATTCCTGCTTTCGCCGTGGAAAGAACCCAGGATTTGATCTACGACCTGAACCTGCTGAACAAACAGGGCAAGCTGCCGAAGGACCAAAAGGTCTATATTGACAGTCCTCTGGCGATTGCGGCCACCGAGGTGTTCAAGCGCAGTGCGGAGTTTTATGACAATGAGACCCGACAGCTTTTGATGGAAGGAGCCGACCCCTTTCGGCTGCCTAATCTGGAATACTCCCGGACCCGGGAGGATTCGGTTGCATTAAACGAGTCTGCCGGGGGAAATATTATCATTTCGGCCAGCGGCATGTGTGATGCGGGGCGGATCAAGCACCATCTCAAACACAACCTGTGGCGACCTGATTCCACCATCCTATTTGTGGGATACCAGGCAATTGGCACCCTGGGGCGACGGCTCCTGGATGGGGAGAAACTGGTGAGGATTCATGGGGAGCAAGTGGCGGTCAAAGCGGATATCGTCAAGATCGACGGCTATTCGGCCCATGCGGATCAGGCCGTTATCATGGCCTGGCTGAAGCGTTTTACCGTTCGCCCCAAGATGATATTCCTGGTCCACGGCGAGGAACAGGCCCAGTTTACCCTGGCCCAACTGATTGCCGACGAATTGGGAGTGCCGGTAAGCATTCCCGACTGGTTGGATGAGTTCGATCTGTCCAGCCCCCAGGAGGAACAATCTGTAATTCAGCCCTGTGAATTCAACCCTGAAGTCTTTTCCAAGAAACGGGAACTGGAGGCGGAAGAAGCCTATCTGCAATTCCGGCTGGATATGAACCGACATTTTCAGTCGAGTTTGGAGGCCGGGCAGTATGATGAACTGATCAGGAGCTTGAACGCAGCGAGAAAGGTTATCCTGGGATAACAGATGATTACAAATTCTGGCAGCAGAAATATAACGTTGGGCGGGTGTGTCAGTTAAAATAAGATTATGGGGATTTGTGTTAGTAGTGGTCTTTAAAACGCTGTTTCTGGAGCCTTAAACCGGGTGTAATAATG
The DNA here is from genome assembly GCA_001512495.1 of Syntrophothermus sp. DTU052. Taxonomy (GTDB): domain Bacteria; phylum Bacillota; class Syntrophomonadia; order Syntrophomonadales; family DTU052; genus DTU052. Next base: position 27,067 of record LFRU01000024.1, read on the forward strand.
AAAGACCATGTTAGATCCAACGAAATAGAAACCTAAGCCGTGCTAATCAAAATAAACCTGATTTGGTTATCGTTGTTGGTGCCCTGGGGCTATGGTATAATCTTCATACTTCGTTCAGGAGGCATACCGCATATGCAAATTGAGCCCAGTCTGGAGATTCTACGTTGGGGGCTAGTTCAGATTCCCATAATGTTATACAATTATGCCGCTGAGTTGGATTTGGATGCTGAGGATTTGGGTTTATTAGGCGGCATTTTATTTGTCTATAACCGGTCGAAACCGCTGAACGGCACCGGAGTTGAAGTAGGGCAGGTTATGCAGGTATGCCCGGTAATTTCAAAAAACCGCCTGTCCAGAAAACTTGGGAAATGGGAAAAAGCCGGATTGATCAGGCTGGAGGGATCATCCAAGACTGACTTTGCATCCCGCAAGATCTATCTGGAACCCCTTTACTACCGGATGCGAGAGATAATTATCCGCGATCACCCGGCAATAGCCAAAGATGCCTATCGAAATGATGAGGCTCTGATACGGGCCCAGGAGAAGCGGATTGAGGAACTGGAAAAGGAACTGCAGCTGGAGAGGCGCAGAAATAGCAGCCTGCACGAACCCTCGGCCGGCAGTAAGGATTTTAAGCTGGTAGCCGATTTTATTTCCCAGAAGACAGGCAATCTGCTCTCCATCAAGATGAGTAATGAGCTGCGCAAGTGGATGGATGATCTGGGCTTCAAAACCGAGTTTATCCTGTGCATGCTGGAATTGTGTTTTGAGCGCAATATAAATCACCCGCGGGAGATTTCCCGGATTGCCGCCGGCCTGAAGGAGTGTTCCATCAACAGCCTGGAAGCTATGGAAACCTATTTCCGCACCTTTGTTGATGACAAGCCTTCCCAGGCTTATGGTTTTGATCCTGAAGTTGTTGAATTCGGACACTACACCGGACTGGATATGAGCGCAGAGGCCCGCAAAAAGGTTTATTACAAATGGAGGTATGACTGGGGGTTTTCTGCGGAGATGATTAAGCGGGCCGGTGAAATTATGTGCAACCGGACCAAGAACGGCGGGCTTGATTACATAGACGGTATTCTTAACAACTGGAAGGAGAAGAATATTCGCTCTCTGGACGATGTGGAAGCCGAGATGTTGGAGCATCAATCCCGGCGTAAGATGGGAGATAAACCGGTAAGACTTACCCGGACACCAGCCGAAGAACGGGAGATATATATTCCCCCCAACAATCCCAGAGAAGGTACCGCAGTAGGAAAATGAAAAGGGCACAGCCCGATTCGTATAGAGTACAGTTAAAGAAAGGCACCTGGCACCATGCAGAAGATCCAAGAGGAGATCCTGGTGGACCTGGAGAGTGAGCGCCGGGTCCTGTCAGGAATGCTTAATTCAGAAGAGGCCCGTATCGAGGCCTATGATTCACTTAAGGAAGAGGATTTTTATCATCCCCTTCATCGCATGGTATTTTCCCTGATCTGCCAGCTTTATAAGCGTGATGTCAAACCGACTTTTGCCGAGTTATTGAAGGAATCCCAAAACCTCAACCTGTTTCGGACTCAGCAGGAGATATCCGAACTTGCGTATATTGCGGAACATTTCATCGAAGGCGAAAACATAACCTACTGGTTGCAGCGCGTTAAAGACAGTTCGCGGCTGCGCAAGTTCGAAGCGTTTCTGCGCCGTTATCACCAAATGATCCGGGAAAAACAGCTGCCGGTGGAAGACCTTCTGATGGGGGCCGAAGAAGAGCTTACCAACCTGACGGTTCTGGAGAAGGATGACCATGTGGACTCGCCTGCAGAACTGGCCAACCTGGGCTATGAAGAGGTTGAGCGCAGATACCTGCGTTTTAAGGAGATAAGTGAGGTTAATAAAGGCGTCCTGCCTCTTGACGGCCTGCCAACCGGGTTTGATTCCTTGAATAATGTTACCCTGGGGTACAAGCCCGGAGACCTGATCATTCTGGGGGCCCAAACCGGTCACGGAAAGACCGCTTTTGCTCTCCATACTGCCAAAGCAGTGACCATCGAACATAAAGCCAACATACTGTATCTTAATACCGAAATGAGCCGGGTGCAGATCGCACTCCGTTGGGGTTCAATTCTTTCCCAGGTGGAGCATGAAAAACTTCGTTCCGGAGATCTGACTTCCGGAGAGTTTTCCAAGGTGTTACAGGGATATTCGGTTTTGAGCGGCAGTGGGTTTTATTCTTACCCCTGTCCTAACCTAACACCGGAAAAGATAGTTTCCATTGGCCGTAAATTCAAAGCCCAATATGATATTAAGATGATGATCCTGGACTATGTCGGCCGCATGGAAAAGTTGACCCCTAATTACGCCGAGTGGCAGATACTGGAACAGATCGTGAAGACGCAGAAGATGCTGGCCCAGAACCTGGAGATTGCGGTGATGTGCTTGGTACAGTTGAATGAGGATGGGAGTCTGCAGGGAGCGCGGCGTATGAAAAATGAATGTGACCTGATGTTAAAGATGGTTCCCGTCAGCAATGAGGAGATTGAGCAGAACGAAAAGCTGAAAAAATTCCGCGATGTGAATTACCGGCTGATCATCGACAAGAACCGCGACGGGAGGAGTGGAATCGATATTATGATCCACTTTGACAAGGCCCGGCAGACTCTTCGGGACGCAAGGCTGGTGTAGTTGATGATCATTGACCATAAGAACCGGCCGGAGAAATGGTATACGGAACTGGCCCGCATTATTGGGATTTTGCAGGTTAAGGGTCGGTTGAAACCGGAGGAGGCTCGTTGTCTTCTCGATATAATTGACCTGGTTATAATACAACAAGACCTCGAGCTTTTTCACATCCTGGAGGAATTTACTGAACATGAAAGCGTTCCAGAAACCTATGAGATAGATGAGATTATTAAGGCCACACTGGTGGCCACCAACCTTAAACAGCCGGAGAGCATTAAGCAGTTAAAGGCAGTTGTTCAAGAACTCGTTCGGGAAAGAACCCGAATTCAAAATAAACAACGGGAGGATGAAAATGAATATTTGGTTTGAAGAAACTCATACTGATGGCTATCGGGTACACTGGAGAATAAAAGAAACACTGTGGTACGAGAAAACCCCCTTCCAGGAACTGAGGGTGGTTGATATGGTTGACTTCGGTAGGGCTCTTATCCTTGATGATGCCCTGCAGACTACGGAGCGGGATGAGTTCATCTACCACGAGATGATAACCCATGTGGCCATGTACGCCCACCCCAATCCCCAAAGAGTCCTGATCATCGGAGGCGGAGATGGCGGGACCCTGCGCGAGGTGCTGAAACATCCGGAAGTACAGCATGTGGACATGGTGGAGATAGATAAGAGGGTGGTTGAGGTGTGTAAGGAGTTTCTTCCTACCATTGCCAGTGCTTTTGACGATCCCCGTGCTCATCTCTTTTTTGAGGATGGAGTAGAGTATGTCAGGAAAGCCGCGGACCGTTACGACGTGATACTGGTTGATTCATCTGATCCTACCGGCCCGGCGGTGGAACTTTTTGGGGCTGAATTCTACCGCAACTGCCGGGCGATCCTGAATCAAGACGGGATAATGGTGGCCCATGCCGAATCACCCAACTTTTTTAGGGACTATTTCAAGAAGGTGTGGAGCAACATGAAGGCTACTTTCCCCATACACAATATGTACGTGACCGTGGTGCCCACATACATCAGTGATTTTTGGTCGTTTGCCATTGGCGCTCTGAGTATTGATCCCAGAACCGGCAGGGGTGACAAACGGCAGCTTGATGGTTTAAAATATTACACTGAGGAAATACACCGGGCTGCATTCGTTTTGCCGCCTTATGTACAGAGAATTCTTGAGGAAGAATAACTCCCGGTGGTGCGGAAGAACGGTAGGATAACCTGGATGGGGTGACCTTGCCGGGAACCCAGTAATGACCGGGTCGGAACAGGGATTATTCCTTGTTCGATTCTGGTCATTTTTTATTATGGGGGATTCCGGTGATCAATAGATTTGAGATAGGTAATGCGTTGCATTTCAGAAAGAGGTGAAGTAGTTGAAGACCTTAATGATCGGAAATATGGCCATTGCGCGGGGAGCTTACGAGGCCGGTGTTACTGTGGCTACGGCTTACCCGGGGACCCCCAGCACTGAGATTGTAGAAAACATCAGCCGCTTTGAGGGGGTTTACGCGGAATGGTCCCCCAACGAGAAAGTGGCTCTGGAGGTGGCATTTGGCGCTTCGCTGGGCGGCGCCCGGACCTTGGTGGCTATGAAACACGTGGGGGTTAATGTGGCGGCCGATCCATTGTATACCCTTTCTTACACCGGGGTAAACGGTGGACTGGTACTGGTTTCAGCCGATGATCCGGGAATGCACTCCTCGCAGAACGAGCAGGATAATCGGGGATATGGGAAGTTTGCCAAGCTGCTGGTAATTGAACCCTCTGACAGTCAGGAGGCGCTCGATTTTACCCGCGAGGCCTTTAACCTGAGTGAACAGTATGATACACCGGTGATGTTGAGGGTTACCACCCGCCTGTGCCACTCGCAAAGCCTGGTGCAGCCGGGTGAAAAAATTGACCGTCCTCTTAAGGAATACAAGAAGAATGAGGCCAAGTATGTAATGCTGCCCGGATTTGCCCGGCTCCGCCACCTGGAGGTGGAGAAGCGTATGGCCGCCCTGCGGGAATACGTGGAGGAGAGTCCCTTAAACCGCATCGAATGGGGTGACCGTGATAAAGGTATCATTACCAGTGGGATTGTCTACCAGTATGTGAAAGAGGTCATGCCGGAGGTATCGATCCTGAAACTGGGGACGGTTAACCCCCTGCCGGAAAAGCTGATCCGCAGCTTTGCGGCCGAGGTGAAAAAACTCTATGTGGTTGAGGAATTGGAACCCGTAATCGAAGAACAGCTTAAAGCATGGGGCATTGAGTTAACAGGGAAATCGATCCTTCCCCGTACCGGTGAGTACAGCCCTGAGCTCCTGGAGGAGCTGCTGCTGGGGGTACCCGCTCCGTCCGGTTATCAGTTGGGCGAGAGCATACCTGGCCGGCCTCCTCTGCTGTGTCCGGGTTGTCCCCACCGCGGGGTGTTCTATGTTCTGAAACGCAAGAGGCTGACGGTTGCCGGGGATATAGGTTGTTACACCTTGGGAGCGTTAAAGCCCCTGGGAGCTATGGATTCCACCCTGTGTATGGGTGCCAGCATCGGAACCGCCCTGGGGATGGAGAAGGCTCGGGGGATGGAATCGGCCCGGAAAACAGTGGCCGTGATCGGGGATTCTACCTTTGTGCACTCAGGAATAACCCCGCTGATTGACGCGGTCTATAATCAGGGTAATACCACGGTCATGATCCTGGACAACGGGACCACAGCCATGACTGGTCACCAGGATCATCCGGCTACCGGAAGAACTATTACCGAAGAGGAAACCTCCCAATTGGATCTGGAAGCACTGGTTAGGGCCATCGGAGTAAAGCGGGTCCGCAAGGTGGATCCTTTAAGGATTGGGGAACTGGAAGAGGCTTTGGATGAAGGACTTTCTCATGATGGCCCTTCGGTTATCCTGGCCTGCCGTCCCTGTGCGTTAATCGATAAATCGCCTAAACCTTCTCTCTATATAGATGAGGATAAGTGCAAAGGGTGCAAGATATGCATCAAATTAGGTTGTACCGGGGTTTACTGGTTACAGGAAGAAAGGAAGGCCCGGATCAACCCCGATCTATGCGTAGGATGTGGTCTCTGCATCGAGGTATGCAAATTTGATGCGGTACTGGAAAGGGGGGCAAACTAATATGGCAGCCGACACTACCAATATTTTAATCGTTGGTGTAGGCGGACAGGGAACCCTGCTGGCCAGTAGGGTATTGGCCCAGGCGGCAGTTGATCAGGGGCATGATGTTAAGGTCTCCGAGATTCATGGTATGGCCCAGCGGGGTGGGAGCGTGGTTTCCCAGGTCCGTTATGGTCCTAAGGTGTTCTCTCCCATCATCAAGCGGGGTGATGCCGATGTGATCATGGCATTCGAGAAGCTGGAAGCTGCGCGTTACCTCCCCTTCCTTAGAAAGGGCGGCTTGATGGTCATTAATACCGATAGGATAGATCCGCTGCCGGTTATGAGCGGTGAAGTCAGCTATCCGGAAAGGCTGGAAGAAAAGATTGCCCAAGTGGTTCCCAAAACCATAAAACTGGATGCTACCGGAATAGCTGCGGGTTGCGGCACCTCCCGAGCGGCCAACATTGTTCTGGTTGGACTGGTGGGGCGGGCCCTGAGCATGCCCCTGGATTCGCTGGAGGAATCCGTCCGTGCTCTGGTCCCGGAGAAGGTGGTCGCCATCAATATCAAGGCTCTGAATGCGGGATGGAATTATATGGATGATGCTCTCATAAGTATGGTTAGAGATTAAACAGGAGGGATTGGCTGATGGGCAGTATCGTGGAACGTAAAGCCAGGTCCGAGGTGTTTTCACTTAAGCCTTATGTGCCGGGTAAACCTGTGGAAGAGGTAGAGAGGGAACTGGGAATAACCGGGGTTATCAAGTTGGCATCCAATGAAAACCCCCTGGGGCCTTCGCCAATGGCAGTAGCTCGAGTTCAGGAAGCCCTGAAGCAGCTGAATATGTATCCGGATGGAGCCTGCTACTACCTGCGCCAGGCCCTGGCCGGGCACTATGGATTTAGTGAGGACTCTTTCTTGGTTGGCAACGGTTCGGATGAGCTCCTGCGACTTATTAGTGAGACCTTTGTCGGTCCCGGTGATGAGGTGCTCTACGGGATGCCTTCGTTTTCAGAGTACGGTTTTATGGCCCGGGTTATGGGGGGAACTTGTGTTGAAGTGCCCCTGAAGGACATGCGCTTTGATCTGCCCGCCATCCTGGACAAGATCACGGAGAAGACCAAGCTGGTTTATATCTGCAACCCCAATAACCCCACCGGGACCATAACCAGCCGGGCAGAGACCGACCAGTTTATGAAAAGTCTGCCTGACGATGTCCTGGTTATATTTGACGAGGCTTACTATGAGTATGTAACCGATAAGGACTATGTCTCCGGCGTGGAGTACCTGTCCCGGGGCAGGAATGTCATCGTCCTGCGCACCTTCTCCAAGATCTATGGCCTGGCCGGCTTGAGAATCGGGTACGGAATTACCACGCCCGAGATCGCAGCCCTGGTCAACCGGGTGCGTGAGCCTTTCAACGTCAATCTTCTGGCCCAGACGGCCGCCATTGGTGCCCTGGCTGATAGGGAACACCTTCAAAAAAGCCGGGAACTGAACCTTCAAGGGCGGGATTTCCTGTATCGTGAGTTCTCCCGCCTGGGGCTGGAGTATGTACCGACGGAGGCCAACTTTATATTTGTTGATATAAGACGTGACTGCCGGCAGGTGTTCCAGGCGCTGCTTAAGGAAGGCGTCATCATCCGCACCGGCGACATTTTCGGATATCCAACCTATATCCGGGTGACTATAGGTAAACCCGAGGAAAACCAGAGGTTTATTGCCGCCCTGGACCGGGTCCTGCAGGGATAGACATGGCCGGTATACCATCCATCTTCCGGGGATCATACACCGATCCTCAACTGGAAAAGGGTCTGGCCATGGTATTGAAGTCTATTCTGGGTTCATACCAGAACCGGGTTATTGTTCTCTGTATCGGCACAGATGCCAATATTGCCGACTCCCTTGGACCGCTCGTGGGCACCATGCTGGTGGAAGCGGGGAGCCTCCTGCCGATATACGGTACCCTTGACCAGCCGCTCCACGCCCGCAATCTCAAGAGCCGACTGGAGTTGATACAGAAGGACCACCCGGGCTTTTTGGAACTGGCCGTCGACGCTTCGGTCGGTAAAAAAGAGGAGATTGGCAGCATCGAAATAAAGAACGGCGGGGTTCACCCGGGCAGGGCCTTGCGAAAAAGACTGCCCCAGGTAGGCCATATATCAATCCTCGGTAAAGTGGAGATTTATCAGAGCATCCGGTCTGCCGGCCAACCCGGCATGGGCCGATTGGGCATGGTCTACCGGATGGCCCAGGTCATTGCCGGGGGTATACTGCGGTGGGAAAGGGAGTTGGGTTGACTGAATCAAAAGGGTGCTTCATAATGTATTGTATAATATTTCCTGACAATGGGGGAAAATGACTACTAACTGTCCCTCAACCTCCGGCTTTATCGGGTTATATACATATCATGCCCCTGGCTGCGAAAGCAGCGAAGGGAAGAACGTTGAGCGATAAAGAAAGGATATGCGCGGCGATATGGACCGGGTGTGATTGCCCCGAGGGTGTCGGCTCGCTGTTTAGTCGTGAAAAGGATTAAACAAAACGGCTCTCCTCGAGGAGGGGTTATTAAATGAGACGAACCATTCTGGTCATCATTTTGCTGGTGGGACTGGGGGCGGTTGTCGGGTTTAATTGGGGACTTCCCAGGCTACCGGTACCGGAACCTTCAATACTCTTTGATATAAACGGGCAGGAGATTCAAACCCTGACCCCCAACAATCTCAGACAGGTTGATCTGGATGAGATATCCGACTATGTGGAGATGGCCTTTATCGCTACCGAAGACCGCAATTTTTACAATCATTTCGGGATTGATCCAAAGGCGGTGCTGCGAGCCACCTGGGTTAACATCAAGAACCGGCGGATAACTGAGGGTGGGAGCACCATCACCCAGCAAACAGCCAAAAATCTTTACCTGAGCCACGAAAGAACCGTGGTGCGCAAGATCAAGGAACTGTTTTACACACTGGCCCTGGAGAGGCGTTATTCCAAGGATGAGATCCTTACCATGTACCTCAATTCCATCTACTTCGGCCAGGGGGCCACGGGAATAGATGCCGCCGCCAGGACCTATTTCGGCAAACCGGCCAGTGATCTGAACCTGGCAGAGAGTGCAATACTGGCCGGCATCCCGCGACGACCAAGCTATTACGATCCTTATCGTTACCCGGAACATGCCAAGACCAGACAGCAGGTGATTCTCAGCCAGATGGTTGAACTCGGGTTTATTACTGAGAAAGAGAAGAAAGCAGCCGCAGATGAGGAATTAAGATACAAGAAAACCGGGGCGCTCCGCGGAGACGCCCCATATTTTTCTCGCATGGTGGCTGATTACCTGGTAGAACGATACGGTGCAGCCGTGGTCTACGGCGGGGGACTTCGGGTCTTTTCCACCCTCGACCTTCAGATGCAGCGTAAAGCCCAGGAGGTCTACGATACGGTGATGTCGGAGCAGAATCAAGAGATGCAGGCGGCGCTAGTGGCTGTTGACCCCGACAATGGCCATATCCGGGCCCTGATCGGAGGGCGGGATTTTACGACCGCTCCTTTCAACCGCGCCGTGGACAGCAAACGGCAGCCGGGCTCAGCCTTTAAGCCATTTATCTATTCAAAAGCCATTGATGTGGGCCTGACGGCCGCCGATATGATAATGTGCGAGCCGGTGACTTTTCCGGTACCAGGTTCGAAGGATTATACCCCAACCGACTATGGCGATGAGGGATACCATTACCGGGCTTTTACCTTGAAGGAGGCTTTGATGGTGTCCGATAATGTGGTATCAGTAAGGTTAAACGATGCCGTGGGACCGGAGAGGACGGCTGAGCACGCTATGAAATTTGGGTTTGCGGGCCCCATAAAACCCTATCTGTCGCTGGCCCTGGGTACCTCGGAAGTGAGCCCCCTGGAGATGGCCTCGGCCTACGGGGTATTTGCCAATGGCGGCCGCCTGGTGAAACCGGTAGCGGTTCTCAAGGTTACCGACAGCGACGGGCGGGTTTTGGAAACCCACAAGCCCCAGGCCCAGCAGGTAATCAGTCCACAGAATGCCTACATTATTACCGATATGCTCACCGGTGTTATGCAGCCCGGGGGAACCGGTTCCCACCTGAATAGGATCATAGGCCGCACTTCGGCCGGCAAGACCGGAACCACGCAGGAGTATCGTGATGCCTGGTTTGTGGGGTATACCCCGGAACTGAGTTGTGCCGTGTGGGTCGGTTACGATACTCCCACCAGGCCGGTAGGACTTCCCGGCGGCCGTATTGCGGGACCGATATGGGCCCGCTTTATGGGTGCGGCTCTCCAGGACACACCGGAGACGGAATTCAAGGTCCCATCGGGAATTGTCCGGGTAGAGATAGACCTTGACACCGGTCTGATCGCAACGGAGAACTGTCCCCGCACATTAAAGGCTGCGTTTTTGGCGGGCAGCGAGCCGCAGCAGGTATGTTATGAACACCGGCCGTTGGATTTCTGGTGGGATTGGAGCGATTGGCTGGGTGAGGAGGAGGCCCCGAGGGAGGAGAAACCGGACTCCCGCAGGTTGGAACGAATACTTGAGTGGTGGAAAGGCCGCAGACGGTGAGGTCGATCACATAGCCACTTTTCCCGGCATCTCATTTGGGCGGGACTGTTTTGCCATCGGTGGCAAAATAGCCCCGCTCTGGAATGATAATAAGTTGCATATTTCTTTGTATGATTGCCCGGGGTCCGGCCTGTAGCACAGTAAATATGAAGTAGGTGTGTTTGGCGGCAAATTACGGTATGATTACTACATAAGAAAGGGGAACCATTGCTGGTCTACTGGGCTTATAATTGGGGCCTGTACAGGAGGGGACCATCTTATCAATACCGTCCGGGAGATAAGAGAAAAAGACTATTGACCGCCTGCAGACATATGATATTGGTGCCATACGACATACCGCTACAACGGTTTTCCTCCAATGACCGGGTATGAAAACCCGATCAGTAAGGGGGAGAACGGAAGGGATACACTTTTTAATCCTCTCGCAGTAGAATAGAAATTGGATTACATGTCCGGAATTATGAAGGAGTGATGAATCTGACAAGGTCCGACCTGGAACTGAATGCAGATCAGTTGAGAAAAACGTGCGATGCTAACCTGCTTTTATTCAAGGACACCTCAGAACTCGCATCCTTGGATAATATTATCGGGCAGGATCGGGCTATTAAGGCCTTGGAGTTTGGACTGGACATTCCTTATTACGGATACAACATTTTTCTGTGCGGACCCGCCGGTACCGGCAAGAACACCCTGGCACGGGAGATGGCCAGAAAAAAAGCGAGCACCCGTGAGGTACCGAACGACTGGTGTTACGTTTACAATTTTCAGGATCCCGACCGTCCGAAGGCTATCAGCACACCTGGAGGCATGGGTAAGAAGCTGGTCAGGAATATAGATAAACTAATAAATAACGTAAAGCAGGTGCTGGCGAAGGTTTTCAACGGGCAGGATTATGAACTGGAGAAAAACCAGATACTCACTGAGTTTTATGAAAAAACCAATGTACTATACGCCACCGCTGAACAGGAAGCACGAAGCCATGGATTTACCATTACCAGGAGCCAGAGCGGGTTTGCCAGTGTGCCCCTAAAGGATGGGCATCCGATAACCCCGGAAGAGTTTGAGGAATTGAACGAAACCGAAAAGCTGCAGCTTATGGAGAAGGGACGGATGATCCAGGAACACATTAATGAGGGTATCAGGCAATACCGGGAATTGGAAAGAGGGGTCAGGGAAAAGCTGCGCCTCCTGGAACAGGAAACGGCCCGGTCCGCGATTGCACCGCTGTTTTGTGCCTTGTTCGACTATTACCGGGATTTTGAGCAGATTGTCGTGTACCTGGAGGATATGCAGCGTGATATAATTGAGAACCTGGAACTGTTCGTGGAACAGGAGGAAACCCAGAACCCGTTTGTTCTCTTTAAGCGGCTTGACCGCAGGCATGCCATGCGTCGCTATAAAGTAAACCTGGTGGTTGATAATTCCGAACGCAGTGAGGCGCCGGTAATTGTGGAGACCAACCCCACCTATATCAACCTGTTCGGTACCGTTGAATACGAAGGAGAATTCGGGGTTCTTTCCACCGATTTCACGAAAATCCGGGGCGGCGCT
>LFRU01000055.1 GCA_001512495.1 Syntrophothermus sp. DTU052
ACCGGGGTAGAGATGTTCAGGAAGCTATTGGACTATGCCCAGGCGGGAGACAACATTGGGACGCTGCTCAGGGGAGTAGACCGGCGGGAGGTAGAGCGGGGGATGGTACTGGCCAAGCCGGGTTCCATCAAGCCGCACACCAAGTTTAACGCCGAGGTATACGTGCTGACCAAAGAGGAAGGCGGGAGGCACACTCCGTTCTTTCCGGGATACCGGCCCCAGTTTTATTTCCGTACCACGGACGTGACCGGTGTAATCAACCTGCCGGAAGGGGTAGAGATGGTAATGCCCGGTGACAACATCCAGATGACGATCGAACTGATAACCCCGATAGCCATAGAAGAGGGTTTAAGGTTTGCGATCCGTGAAGGTGGAAGGACCGTGGGCGCCGGGGTGGTTACCAGCATCAACGAATAAACCCGGGGAACCCGGCACAACTCATTTCTGTAGAACCGGGACAGGGTTTGTCAAACCCTGTCCTTGATATTGACACACCGGTTTTGATTATGATAGATTAAATGTTGCGATTGTTTTACAGGAGGTGCCGTCATGCGGGTCACCGTTAGTATGTCCTGCACCCAGTGCAAACAGAGAAATTATATGACCACCAAGGACAAAAAGAAACATCCGGAAAAGCTGGAACTCAGGAAGTATTGCCGTTTCTGCAATCAGCATACGCTTCATAAGGAAGGCAAGTAACCGGTAAGGTTGTGAAATTAAAGTGGCCAATAATGGAAAGAAGAATACCAATAGGGGAAATGTGAAGGATAATCCTAAGAGTACCCCTAAGAGTGCGCCCAAGAAAAGAGCCGAGGGATTTCAGGCTTCTAATTTGTGGACAAGAGTACGGGATTATCTAACCGGTGTTTATAACGAATTAAAGAAAGTCTACTGGCCTGATCGCCGGACATTGATGGCTTATACTGCAGTTGTTCTGGTGGCGGTGGCTATTGTCAGTGGTCTTTTGTGGTTGTTCGATAACGCCATCAGTTTCCTATTAGACTTGTTCTTTAAGGCCGTTGCATAGGTGGTGTGACATTATTCAGGATGGAGATTTCTTAAAACTGGATTTTGAAGAAGCCGAATACGAGGGCGCCGAGGCCTCATCTCCTGAGCGCAAGTGGTACGTGGTGCACACCTATTCCGGTTATGAAAACAAGGTCAAGGCGAACCTGGAAAAACGCGTGGAATCGATGAACATGGAGCATCAGATATTCAATGTGATCATTCCGGAGGAGGATGAGATTGAGTACAAGGGTGGCCAGAGAAAGGTCACCAAACGCCGTATTTTTCCGGGTTACGTTATGGTAGATATGATTTTGAGTGATGACTCGTGGATGACGGTTAGGCACACTCCAGGAGTGATCGGTTTTGTAGGCAGTGGTACCAAGCCCATTCCCCTACAAAAACAGGAAGTAGACAAAATCTTGCGCCACATGGGATTAATTGGTGGCAAACCGAAGATAGATGTTCAGGTGGGCCAGCATGTAAGAGTTAAGAGTGGTCCCTTTGAAAACTTCGAAGGGGTAGTAAGGGAAGTGCTGGCTGAACGGGGCAAGATCAGGGTTAACATATCAATGTTTGGTCGAGAAACTCCCATCGAACTGGAATATGAACAGATTGACAAAATCTAAAAGGAGGTGCACTGGATGGCGAAGAAGGTAGTAGGATTGATCAAGTTACAAATACCCGCAGGAAAAGCCACTCCGGCTCCCCCGGTTGGACCGGCATTGGGTCAGTACGGAGTTAATATAATGGCGTTTTGTAAGGACTACAATTCAAGAACAGCCAATCAAGCCGGCTACATAGTACCGGTGGAGATCACCGTCTTTGAAGACCGGTCCTTTACGTTTGTGCTGAAAACCCCTCCGGCATCGGACCTTTTAAAGAAGGCGGCGGGGATTGAGAAAGGCTCCGGAACGCCCAACAAGACAAAAACCGGCACCATCAGCCGCAGCAAGGTGAGGGAGATCGCCGAGATGAAGATGCAGGATCTTAACGTCTATGATATAGAGTCGGCTGTTAAAATGATTGAAGGAACCGCCCGCAGCATGGGCATAGAGATCACAGGATAAGCAGAGAATTCCATGGTGGGAGGATTAGTCCGCGAATACCACAGGAGGGAAGATTATGAAAAGAGGAAAGAGATACCGGGAAGCATCAAGTCAGATAGACACGGAGAGGATGTATGATCCCCGGGAGGCCCTGGAAAAGGTTAAAGAACTGTCCCGGGCAAAATTTGATGAAACCGTTGAGGTTCATATCAAACTGGGGGTCGACCCCCGACATGCAGACCAACAGGTGAGGGGTACGGTAAGCCTGCCCCACGGTACCGGGAAAACTCGCCGGGTATTGGTTTTTGCCAAAGGCGAAAAAGCCAAGGAAGCTGAGCAGGCCGGAGCCGATGTGGTGGGGGCCGAAGAACTGCAGGAAAAGATTCAGGGGGGATGGCTGGATTTTGATGTAGCCGTAGCCACCCCGGATATGATGTCGATAGTTGGCAGGCTGGGTAAAATCCTGGGACCACGTGGCCTAATGCCCAATCCGAAATCAGGCACGGTGACCTTTGATATAGCGCGTACTATAAAAGAACTGAAAGCAGGTCGTATTGAATTTCGAGTTGACAAGACTTCCATTGTTCATGCACCCGTGGGGAAGGTATCCTTTTCCCTGGACGACCTGGAAGAGAATTTCAATGCTTTTACCGAGGCCCTGATTAAGGCTAAGCCAGCTGCTGCCAAAGGGCAGTATATGAGATCGATCAGCGTATGTTCCACTATGGGGCCTGGTATTCGGATAAACCCGGTAGTCGTTATGCAAAGGGGTAAATAAGAGCTTAAACTGGACTAAGAAACACAAGTTAGCTGTAGACAGCGGGAGGCACTGCCTTAATCACCCGCCGAGGTTAACGCTCAGGTTGTATGACAGGTCAACCTCTGTGCTATACCTTGGCACAGAGGTTTTTAGTTTGTATAAGGGAGGTGAATAAATAAAAGTGTCAAACCTGGAAGTCAAAAAACAAGTGGTTCAGGATATCCAGGACCGGTTACAGAATGCCAATCTGGTGATTTTTACTGATTACCGGGGCATGAGTGTCGGAGAGATGAACGCGCTGCGCGCCAAGTTCAAAGCTGCAGGAGCCGAGTACAAGGTAGTCAAGAATACCCTGACCCGACTGGCTCTGGAGAAAGCCGGGTTGGAAGATCTGCTTCCTTATATAGAGGGCCCCAATGCCGTACTGTTCAGCAGCAGTGACCCGGTGGAGAGCGCGAAGATACTTTTTGACTTTGCCCGAACCAACAAGAATTTAGAGGTAAAGGTTGGATATTTGGAGGGCAAAGTAATCGGAACTGACGAGATCAGGAGCTTATCGACCCTGCCGTCAAGAGAGGTGCTGGTGGCTCAGGTTTTGGGAGGACTGCAGGCACCGCTGTACGGTTTGGCCTACGTACTCAAAGCCAATCTTTCAGGCTTGGTCAGAGCTCTGGATGCTATACGCGAACAAAAGGAAGCATCATAAGAATTTAAGTTAACAGGAGGTAAAAAGAATGAGTAAAGTGCAGGAAATAATTGAACTGGTCAAAGGATTGACCGTATTGGAATTGGCGGAACTGGTTAAGGCCTTGGAAGAGGAGTTTGGTGTAAGTGCCGCTGCTCCGGTTGCGGTAGCGGCAGCACCGGCAGCCGGCCCTGCTGCTGCTGAGCCGGTTGAAGAGCAGACCGAGTTTGATGTAATACTTACTGCTATTGGAGAAAAGAAGGTCAACGTGATCAAGGCAGTGAGGGAGATAACGGCTCTCGGACTTAAGGAAGCCAAGGATTTGGTAGACTCTGCACCCGCCCCGATCAAGGAAAAAATCAGCAAGCAGGAAGCCGAAGAGATCAAAGCCAAGCTGGAAGAAGCCGGAGGCACTGTCCAGATCAAATAACTAATAATGCCGACAATACCAGCGACCAAAAAAACACGCTTGAAGCAAGCGTGTTTTTTATCGCGGTGCCAAGGGGACGGTTCTTCTGACACCGTTCTCGAGCATATTCGACGGCTTGCGGCTCGCTCCAATGCTCCTCGCCTACATCCCCGCAACTCGTTTTTCTTTGGGCGGGACAACTGGCATAAGCGGCATCCATGCCGCAATGCCGGTATTTCGCCATCCGTGGCGAAATAGTCCCGCCCTGGACTCAGAAAAACTTCGTTGGGGGATGTAACGGCTCGTCACAACGTCGCTCGCTCGCAAGCCGTCGAATATGGTGTCATGAGAACCGTCCCCTTGACACCATGATGAGAACCGTCCCCTTGACACCACCCTTGACACCAGAAAAAAATTTGACAACGTATCCTTGACTGCTTTAAAATGCTATGCTAACATTAATAATTGCGATTCATATAAATACCGAAGGAGTATGAAACCGAGAATAACGCTAATCAGGGAATAAAAAGCGAGGTAAACTTAAGACCTTGCTTTTCACTCTTTTACGATTACGAAAAGGGGTGAGACAAACTTAATGGCTCATGTCATTAAATGCGGTAAGCGGGAAAGGATCAGTTATGCCAGAACCACTGAGGTTATAGAACTACCTGATCTTATCGAAGTGCAGACCAATTCCTATGAGTGGTTTCTGAAAGAAGGCCTGCGTGAGGCCTTGGAGGAAGTATTTCCTATCGAAGATTACACCGGCAAGCTTCAACTCGAGTTCGTTAGCTACCAACTTGGTCAGCCGAAATATGATGTTCAGGAGTGTAAGGAACGTGACGCCAGTTACCAGGCTCCTCTGAAGCTGAAGGTCCGGTTAACGGACAAAGAAACCGGGGAGCTAAGAGAATCCGACGTATATATGGGCGATCTGCCTATCATGACCGAAAAAGGGACTTTTATTATCAACGGCGCCGAAAGGGTCGTGGTCAGTCAGCTGGTCAAGTCGCCGGGGGTTTATTTCAATGAACGGGTGGATCTGACCGGGAATATCCTCTATGGGGCGACCATAATTCCAAATCGCGGCGCCTGGTTCGAATTGGAAATGGATGCGTTCGGAGCCGTCTATACCCGTATTGACAAGACGCGGAAGATACCGGTAACCGTATTGTTAAGGTGCCTGGGATACGAAACGAATGATGATATTCTGCGGCTCTACGACAACGATGAGACCATTGCCCGTACGCTGGAAAAAGATACTTCTACCAACCGTGAAGAGGCCCTGATTGAGTTTCACCGGCGCCTGCGGCCGGGGGAAATGGCTACTGTTGAAGGAGCGGGGCAGCTGCTCAACAACCTTTTTTTCGATCCCCGCCGGTATGACCTGGCAGCCGTGGGTCGTTACAAGTTAAACAAGAAACTGGAATTGAACATTCCTGATGATAGACGACATCTTACTGTGGAAGATATGACCGCCACTGTAGGTTATCTCCTCAAGCTGGTGAAGGGTGAAGGAAAGGTTGATATTATAGACCATCTCGGTAACCGGAGATTGAGGTCGGTGGGAGAGCTCCTGCAAAATCAGTTCCGTACCGGCCTGGTCCGGATGGAAAGAGTCGTGAAGGAGAGAATGAGTATTCACGACGCCGAAACCCTCACTCCCCAGGTACTAATCAACATACGGCCGATCACCGCTGTAGTTAAGGAGTTCTTTGGGAGTTCGCAGCTTTCCCAGTTTATGGACCAGACCAATCCCCTGGCGGAACTTACCCACAAGCGGCGCCTGTCGGCATTAGGGCCCGGGGGGCTGACCCGGGAAAGAGCCGGTTTCCAGGTGCGGGATGTTCACCACTCTCACTATGGCCGGGTGTGTCCCATTGAGACCCCCGAAGGTCCCAATATCGGGCTGATCGGTTCACTCAGCACCTATGCGCGGGTTAACCGGTTCGGGTTTATTGAAACCCCTTACCGCAGAGTCGATAAGGAAGCCGGGAGAGTGACGGATGAGATCGTATACCTCTCTGCCGATGAGGAGGAGGATTATGTAATCGCCCAGGCCAACGCCCCGATTGATGAGCAGGGGTATTTTACCCAGGATAGGGTCAATGTGCATAAGGGATCGGAGTACTTTGAAACCACGGTCGACCGGGTCGATTTTATGGACGTTTCTCCCAAACAGGTATTTAGTGTTGCTACTGCACTGATTCCCTTCCTGGAACACGATGATGCCAACCGAGCATTGATGGGTGCCAACATGCAGCGCCAGGCGGTACCTCTTATTAAAGCTGAGGCGCCTTTGGTGGGAACCGGCCTGGAATACAAGGCGGCCAAGGATTCGGGAGCAGTTGTTCTGGCCCGCAAACCGGGGGTAGTCAAAATGGTTAGTGCCAACCGGATCATAATCCGCAATGATGACGGAACGGAAGACACTTTTAACCTCCTGAAGTTTGCGCGTTCCAACCACGGGACTTCCATAAACCAGCGGCCAATAGTCACTGCAGGACAGCGAGTGGAAGCCGGAGAGGTTATTGCCGATGGTCCTTCAACCGATCAAGGGGAACTGGCTTTAGGCCGCAATGTGCTGGTGGCTTTCATGCCCTGGGAAGGGTACAATTATGAGGATGCCATCCTGATTTCCGAAAAACTGGTAATGGAGGATGTGTTTACTTCCATCCATATTGAGGAGTATGAGTGTGAGGCCCGGGATACCAAATTGGGGCCGGAGGAGATAACCCGGGATATCCCCAATGTTTCCGAGGATATGCTGAAAAACCTTGATGATCGCGGGGTCATAAGGATCGGGGCCGATGTCAGAGCCGATGATATCCTGGTGGGCAAGGTTACCCCCAAGGGTGAGACCGAACTCACCCCCGAGGAGCGCCTGTTAAGAGCCATCTTCGGGGAAAAGGCCCGGGAAGTAAGAGATTCCTCTTTACGGGTTCCCCACGGAGAATCCGGTAAAATCGTAGATGTCAAGGTGTTTTCCCGCGAGAACGGCGATGAACTGCCGCCGGGGGTAAGCCAACTGGTCCGGGTATATGTAGCCCAAAAAAGGAAGATTTCCGAAGGGGATAAGATGGCGGGACGCCACGGCAACAAGGGCGTAATTTCCCGGATCATACCGGTGGAGGATATGCCCTTCCTGCCCGACGGTACTCCGGTGGAGATTGTATTGAACCCGCTGGGCGTTCCATCCCGGATGAATATCGGTCAGGTTCTGGAGTGTCACTTGGGGTGGGCAGCCAAGGCTCTCGGTTTTTATGCAGCCAGCCCGGTATTTGACGGTGCCCAGGAGGAGGACATATTTAAGAGTCTGCGCGAGGCCGGGTTAAGCGAGGATGGTAAGATTGAGCTGCGGGATGGGAGAACGGGGCACAAATTTGATAATCCGGTTACTGTCGGGTATGTATATATGTTAAAACTGGCACATCTGGTTGATGATAAAATACACGCCCGATCCATTGGACCGTATTCCCTGGTTACCCAACAGCCTTTGGGAGGTAAGGCGCAGTTTGGTGGTCAGAGGTTTGGCGAAATGGAAGTATGGGCTCTGGAAGCCTACGGGGCGTCCTATACGCTCCAGGAGATCCTGACGGTCAAATCGGATGATGTTGTAGGCCGATTGAAGACTTACGAATCAATAGTTAAAGGAGAAAACATTCCCGAGCCCGGTGTTCCAGAATCCTTTAAGGTACTGATCAAGGAACTGCAGAGCCTGTGCCTGGATGTGCGCATTCTTTCCGAAGACGATCACGAAATAGCTATAAAGGATGTTGATGAGGAGCTGAATGAAACTGATAAGGTGCGGGATCTGGGCTTGGATATTCCTCTGCCGCCAAGAAACCCGCGTGTAGCCAGTGCGAAGAAGAGCACGGATGATGCGGAGGAGGATGATGACTATGAAGAAGAAGAAAAGGTTTTCTCGGAAGAGGAACTGGATGAAGATGAGGCCGGTGAGCTGGTTAATATAGAAATGGAGGACGAATTATAGGCACCGCTTAACTCACTAGAGAAGGGAGAGTTTAAGCTTGTTAGATGTGAACAATTTCGAACGCATTCGGATATCTCTGGCAAGTCCCGAAAAGATCAGATCCTGGAGTAGTGGGGAGGTAAAGAAACCCGAGACCATTAACTACAGGACCCTGAGGCCGGAAAAGGAAGGCTTGTTCTGCGAGAAAATATTTGGTCCGGTAAAAGACTGGGAGTGTCATTGCGGTAAATACAAACGGGTGCGTCATAAGGGTATAGTGTGTGACCGGTGTGGAGTTGAAGTAACCACCTCCAAAGTAAGGCGGGAGCGTTTAGGACATATTGAGTTGGCAGCCCCCGTATCACACATCTGGTACTTAAAAGGAATCCCCAGCCGCATGGGGTTGCTCTTGGATATATCCCCGAAGGTTTTGGAGAAGGTCATATATTTTGTTAACTATATTGTCCTGGACCCCGGCGACACACCTCTTCTCAAGAAACAACTGTTGACCGAGCGTGAATACCGCGACTATCGCGAGAAATACGAAAACAAGTTTAAAGTGGGGATTGGAGCGGAGGCCGTAAAACATTTGCTGGCGGAGGTGGACCTGGAAGATCAGTCCTTGAAATTAAAAGAAGAGATCGCCAGCACCACCGGGCAGCGCCGCAGCCGGGCCATTAAGAGGCTGGAAGTGGTAGAGGCCTTCCGCCTCTCCGGCAATGATCCGGTATGGATGATCCTTGATGTTCTGCCGGTTATTCCACCGGAATTGCGTCCGATGGTACAGTTGGATGGCGGCCGTTTTGCTACCTCTGATCTGAACGATCTCTATCGCAGGGTTATTAACCGGAACAACCGACTCAAGCGCCTGCTGGATCTGGGTGCGCCGGATATTATCGTACGCAATGAGAAAAGGATGCTGCAGGAGGCGGTTGATGCCCTGATTGATAACGGCCGGCGTGGCCGCGCCGTAACCGGTCCCGGAAACCGTCCCTTGAAGAGTCTTAGCGATATGCTGAAGGGCAAACAGGGGAGATTCCGCCAGAACCTGTTGGGCAAGCGGGTTGACTATTCGGGGCGGTCGGTAATAGTCGTAGGTCCCAATCTGAAGATGCACCAGTGCGGATTGCCGAAGGAGATGGCCCTGGAGCTGTTCAAGCCCTTCGTTATGAAGAAGCTGGTTGATCGCAATATCGCTTCCAACATTAAATCTGCCAAAAAGATGATGGAAAGAGGCAAAGATGAGGTCTGGGATATACTGGAGACTGTTATTCAGGAACACCCGGTGCTGCTGAACCGAGCCCCCACTCTTCACCGCCTTGGCATTCAGGCATTTGAGCCGGTGCTGGTAGAAGGGAGGGCCCTGCAGATCCATCCCCTGGTATGTACTGCCTACAACGCTGACTTTGACGGTGACCAGATGGCAGTACACGTTCCTCTCTCAGCTGAAGCCCAGGCGGAGGCCCGTTTGCTGATGCTGTCAACCGGCAACATACTCAATCCCAAGGACGGACGGCCGGTGGTAACTCCTACTCAGGATATGGTTATCGGGTGTTATTACCTGACCCTGATGAAGGAGGGGGAAAAAGGCGAGAACCGAGCATTTTCCTCACCGGAGGAGGCCCGGATGGCCCTGGAGAATGAGGAAATTACACTGCATGCCAGGATAAAGGTAAAAATTAACAATGAGATCGTAGAAACCACCGTGGGGCGGATAATCTTTAATGAGGCTCTGCCCAGCACTTTCCCAGTTTACAACCAGGTCATCAGCAAAAAGGAACTGGGCGAGATCGTATACAAGTGTTATCAGGAATACGGAAACAAGGCTACGGCTGAGACCCTGGATGCCATTAAGAGTCTTGGATTCTACTATGCGACTCAGGGGGGAATAACCGTTGGGTTAACCGATTTTGAGACCCCGCGGGCGAAATATGAGATTCTCAAGGCGGCTGATGAGAAGGTTGACGAGATTGAAAAAGACTACCAGATGGGATTGATAACTGAGGATGAGCGCCACAGCCAGGTGGTTGAAACCTGGAACGAAGTTACCGAAAAGGTGACGGAGGAGTTAAAAACCGGGCTGGATCAGTTCAACCCAGTTTATATGATGGCTGTTTCCGGTGCGCGCGGAAACTTCCAGCAGATACGCCAGTTGGCGGGGATGCGGGGCCTGATGGCCGATCCCCAGGGGAGAATCCTGGACCTGCCGATTAAGGCCAATTTCCGAGAAGGTTTAACCGTTCTGGAATACTTTATATCCACCCACGGGGCCCGGAAAGGTCTGGCTGACACCGCTTTGAGAACGGCCGACTCCGGATACCTGACCCGGAGGCTGGTGGATGTCTCCCAGGATGTTATCGTACGTGAAGCTGACTGCGGTACCCATGAAGGGATTGTAGTGGACGAGATCCGTGAAGGCGGAGAGGTAATCGAACGCCTTGATGAAAGGATTATCGGGCGGTTTGCTGTGGGGGACATCATTGACCAGCAAACCGGGGAAGTAATAGTAGCCGATGATCATGAGATTGATGAAGACGCAGCGGATAAGATTATCAGCCTGGGGATAGATAAAGTAAGAATAAGATCAGTGCTTACCTGTAAAGCCAGGCACGGGGTCTGCCAGAAGTGCTATGGGCGCAATATGGCGACCAGCTACCTGGTGGAGATCGGGGAAGCGGTGGGAACCATCGCGGCCCAGTCAATTGGAGAACCCGGTACCCAGTTGACCATGCGCACCTTCCATACCGGAGGTGTGGCCGGTGATGATATCACTCGTGGCTTGCCTCGGGTAGAAGAGCTTTTTGAAGCGCGCAAGCCCAAGGGGCAGGCAGTGGTGACCGAGCGGCGGGGGTATGTCAAAATTGGTGACAACAAGGGCCGTCGTGAGGCGCAGATCCTGGATGAGAACGGAGAGGTTCTGGAGAGCTATGTAGTTCATTATGGTTCCCGGCTCAAAGTACGGGATGGGGATTTTGTGGAAATTGGCGATGAACTG
The DNA here is from genome assembly GCA_001512495.1 of Syntrophothermus sp. DTU052. GTDB lineage: Bacteria > Bacillota > Syntrophomonadia > Syntrophomonadales > DTU052 > DTU052. Next base: position 10,877 of record LFRU01000055.1, read on the forward strand.
ACTGAAGGACCCCTCAACCCTCATGATATCCTGAGGACCAAGGGGATGAGAGCCGTTCAAATTTATCTCCTGCGGGAGGTACAGAAGGTATACCGTCTGCAGGGAGTAGATATCAGTGACAAGCATATTGAGATAATGATTAGGCAGATGCTGAAAAAGGTGAAGATCGAGGAAGGCGGGGATACCTCGCTACTGCCTGGCGCCTATGCCGACGTGGCTGACTTCGAGGAAGAGAATTCCCGGATATTTGAACGGGGGCATGGACTGCCGGCGGTGGCTCAGCCGCTGCTTTTGGGAATAACCAAGGCTTCACTGAATACCCAATCCTTCCTGTCGGCAGCTTCCTTCCAGGAAACTACCAAAGTCCTGACGGAAGCCGCCATAAAAGGAAAGGTAGACGACCTGATCGGCTTGAAAGAGAATGTCATTATCGGCAAACTGATTCCAGCCGGAACCGGGTTTTCCCGCTACAAGAACTTGTCAGTCGAAGAAGCGGTGGATACTAATTGACTACAGGAATTGCATGATGATAAAATATCTAAGTGCGCGTAAAGTGGCACGTTTTGGTTGGAGATAGTCGTGCTGTACAGATAATAAAAGGAGGTCAGCAAACGTGCACAGTTTGCAGCATGCGCACAAGGCGGTGGGATCCAGGCAGGTGAGAAAAGCGCTCCTGAAAGGAACCGCAAAAAAGGTCTACATCGCCCGGGATGCTGAAAAGCATGTAACCAGGCCTTTAATAGAATTATGTCAGGAACGAAACGTTGAGATTCAGTATGTTGACAGTATGGAACAACTGGGCAAAGCCTGTGGTATAGCGGTAGGCTCAGCCGCAGTGGCTTTGCTTATTGAACAGGGGAAGGAGGTGCAGGATTAGTGCCTACTATAAATCAACTGATCAGACAGTCGCGCAAGGAGACAAAGAAGAAATCCGATTCACCTGCGTTGGAGAACTGTCCACAACGCCGCGGAGTATGTACCAGGGTGTTTACTACTACTCCCAAAAAGCCGAATTCAGCTTTGAGAAAAGTAGCCAGGGTAAGGTTGACCAATGGCATTGAAGTTACTGCCTATATCCCAGGCATCGGACACAACCTACAGGAGCACTCGGTGGTTTTGATTAGAGGAGGAAGGGTCAAGGATCTGCCTGGGGTTAGATACCATATTGTGAGAGGAACGCTAGACGCATCCGGCGTGCAGAACCGCAATCGCGGCCGCTCCAAATACGGTACCAAACGGCCGAAGAAGCGTTAATGAACCCCCGCTATTATGGAAATAAACATTTCTCTGATCGGTCACATTATTAATAACTCCATGTGACCAGTTTTTACGAAGGGAGGAAGCAATTTGCCGAGAAAAGGTCCTGTGCCTAAACGTGATGTACTTGAAGATCCTGTATACCATAGCAAAACCGTAACCAAACTGATAAATCAGGTTATGTGGGACGGCAAAAAAAGTTTGTCGGAGCGAATATGCTATGGGGCATTAGAGATAATAGGCAAGAAGACCGGGAAGGACCCGCTGGAGGTCTTTGAAGAAGCCCTGAAGAACATCATGCCGGTTCTGGAGGTAAGACCACGCCGGGTTGGAGGTGCCAACTACCAGGTTCCGGTTGAGGTCCGCAGTGATCGCCGCCAAACCTTGGCCTTAAGATGGCTGGTCAGCTATGCTCGCAGACGCGGGGAGAAGACCATGGAACAGAGATTGGCTGCCGAAATCCTGGATGCCTACAACAGCACCGGAGGAGCCTTTAAGAAAAAGGAAGACACGCACAAGATGGCAGAAGCCAATAAGGCATTTGCCCACTATCGCTGGTAACAGAGTTGCTGGTCGCCTGCAGGGAGTGTTAGGGGATATGGCTGAGATATTTCCACTTGAAAAGACAAGAAACATCGGTATAATGGCTCATATTGATGCGGGCAAGACCACCACAACCGAGAGAATCCTTTTCTATACCGGCAGGGTACACAAGATTGGCGACGTAGATAAAGGCACAGCTACCATGGACTGGATGGCACAGGAACAGGAACGTGGAATCACAATAACCTCTGCTGCCACCACCTGTATGTGGGAGGGGTATCGTATCAACATTATCGATACGCCCGGGCACGTGGACTTCACAGTTGAGGTAGAAAGAGCCTTACGCGTGTTGGATGGAGCCATTGCCATCTTCTGCGGGGTAGCCGGAGTGCAGCCCCAATCAGAGACGGTCTGGAGACAGGCCGACAAATACAGGGTCCCAAGGATTGCTTATATTAACAAAATGGACCGAATTGGGGCCGATTTTTACCGGGTCTACAACATGATCAACCGGGACCTGGGGAATAGGGCGGTTGCAATACAACTGCCCATAGGAGCAGAAGATGGTTTTCAGGGCATATTGGATCTTATACAACTGAAAGCATTCACCTATGAGGATGAACTGGGGCTCAAGGTGGAGGAAAGAGAGCTATCACCCGGAGAAATGGAACTGGCTGAAGAATGGCGTGGTGAATTGATCGAACGCATGGCAGAGTTGGATGAAGAGATACTAAATCTGTACCTGGAAGAGCAGCCCATAGATAACCAACAGATTAAGAGAAGTCTTCGCCGGCTTACCCTGAGCAGTCAACTGGTTCCGGTTTTGTGTGGTTCATCATTCAGGAACAAGGGTGTTCAGCCTCTCCTGGACGCGGTGGTTGATTACCTGCCTTCTCCATCGGAGGTACCGATGGCGGAGGGTATAGACCCACGCAATGAAGAAATTGTGGCGCGCCGGAGTGATGTTACAGAACCTTTGAGCGCCCTGGTCTTCAAAATTATGGTGGATCCCTATGTGGGGAGACTTGCTTATTTCCGGGTGTATTCCGGGTCTGTAAAAGCAGGGAGCGTGGTGTACAACGCCGGGAAGCAGAAACGCGAACGAGTCACCCGGATACTGCGCATGCATGCCAATCACCGCGAGGAAGTTGATGTGGCTTATGCCGGTGATATTGTGGCCGGGGTTGGATTAAAAGAAACCACTACCGGAGATACCCTCTGCTCTGAGAATAACCCCATTTTGCTGGAGGCCATGACGTTTCCGGAACCGGTGATTTCCGTGGCCATAGAGCCGCGCACCAAGGAAGATGAAGACAGGATTGGGGAGGCTCTGAAACGGCTGGGGGAAGAAGACCCCACCTTCATGACCCATACCGACCCGGAAACCGGCCAGACGATTATAAAGGGAATGGGAGAACTCCACCTGGAGGTTATTACTGACCGTTTGCTCCGGGAGTTCAAGGTGAATGCCAATGTAGGCAAACCACAGGTAGCCTATAAAGAAACTGTGAAGGGTAAGGCCAGAGCGGAAGGTAAGTTTATCCGACAAACCGGGGGCCGCGGCCATTATGGTCATGTTATACTTCAGATTAACCCTCTACCCAAAGGGCAGGGGTTTGTGTTTGAAGATAAGACCAATAGTGCGGTTGTCCCCCGTGAATTTGTTCCTGCTGTGGAAAGCGGTATCCGTGAGTCCTTACAGGCTGGAATTATTGCCGGTTACCCGGTGGTTGATATCAGTATCCATCTGGTCGGTGGGTCATTCCATGAGACCGACTCCTCTGAAGGTGCTTTCAAGATGGCAGCGGCTTTGGGCTTTAAGGAGGCCATGGGTCGAGCTCAGCCGGTGTTGCTTGAACCGATGATGAATCTGGAGATAATGGTACCCGAGGAGTATACGGGAGACGTAATTGGCGACCTTAATAGCCGGAGAGGACGGGTCTTAGGAATGGAGGAGCACCAGGGGATTCGAGTAATTAAGGGTATAGTGCCGCTGGCAGAGATGTTTGGATATGCAACTGATCTGCGCTCGAAGACCCAGGGAAGGGGAACATTTAACATGCAGTTGTCAAATTATGATGAGGTACCTGAATATATAACCAGAGAAATTGTGGTCAGAAGATATGGCCTTTAGAAAACATCTTTTAAAGTTGAAAGGAAAGGTGAGCAGGTAATGGCAAAGCAGAAATACGAAAGGACCAAACCGCACGTAAAC
>LFRU01000094.1:0-12906 GCA_001512495.1 Syntrophothermus sp. DTU052
GTAAGCGTCAAATACTCAACACTGGATCAGGTGCCCTTTTGAACATTCCCCTTTTCGGGCATTCTATAATCGCCGGGTATATGATCTGACCAGGGTAAAAGTGTATCTATCACTGAAGTGTCCTTAGTGTCCACATTCGGCAACCGTTCGAACAGGTACATCAGATAGTTATAGGGCTTGAGGTTATTCTCCTTAGCCGTTTCAATGATGCTGTAGATTATCGCACTGCCCCTCGCACCTCTAGGGGTATTAGAAAACAAAAAGTTCTTCCTTCCGATTACGAACGGCTTAATTGACCGCTCAGCACGATTGTTATCGATTTCCAGCCGACCATCCAGTAGAAAGTGGGTAAGATTATCCCACTGGTTAATGCAGTAGGTAATAGCCTCACCAAAAGTACTCTTGGGTAAGGTCTGTTGGCGCTGTCTTTTAAGCCAGCCGTAAAAGTCGTCAAGTAACGGCTTGCTCCGTTCGAGCCGTTTTTCATAGCGCTCCTGGTCGGAAACATCCTTAAGCTGCTTTTCAATGGCAAATAATTTGTTGCAGTAATCCAGGCCCACGCTAGCGGCTACCGGCTTGCCTTTTTGAGCAGCCGGAAGTGCCTTAAGAGCATCAGTGAATTTCCGGCGCGCATGCGCCCAGCAACCAACCAACGTTACGCCAGTTAGTTTGCCATAACCACTATAGCCATCAGTCTGCAGATATCCCTTAAAGCCAGATAGAAATTTATCCGGATGTTTGCTGGCTCTGGTTGTCTGGTAATCGTAGAGAACTATCGTGGGACCGTCTCGCCCGGTTCGGTATAGCCACATATAGGATTTAGATTGGGCGGAACGCCCTGGTTCTCTCAGAACCTGTAGGGTTGTTTCATCGGCATGCAGGATATCCCTCTTAATCAACTCCTCATGCATTCGGTTATAAATTACCTTAAGCCATGGATCCGCCGCACTTAGTAGCCAATTGGCCATGGTCTGACGGGATAGACCAATGCCAAGTCGGGAGAACTGCTGTTCCTGACGGTACAACGGCAGGCTGTTGGTGTACTTTTGATCCATAATGAATGCTAACATTGAAGGGGATGCTAGACTGCCTGGTAGGATTGGATTGGGCATTTCAGCCTTTATTATCGGTGTCTTGGTAATTTCCGGCTCACATTGTCGGCAGGTGTATATGTACTGGATATGCTTGACTACTTTCACCTGGGCCGGAATTATCTTTAGTTCCTGCCTTATCTGAGTGCTCATCTCATGCAGCTTACCTTGGCAACAGGGGCAGACTTGCTCGTCTTCCGGCAACCGATATTCAATTACTTCAACCGGTAGGTCCTTTAGCATTTCAGCTCTTTGGCCAGGCTGCTTTTTCTGCCGCTCATAGGTGATAGTTTCGATTGTTGGTTCCTCAACACTGGTATCAGTGGTATCTTCGGCCTCATTGAACAAATTGATCTGCTCGGGAGAAGTTTTATCACTAGAAGTCCCAAACTGTCTTTGGCGACTTAAGCGTAGCTGCTCTTCGAACCACTTAATCCTGGCATTCAGCTCAGCATTTTGCTGTTCGAGTGTTAGGATTCTATCATTGAGTTGTTCAATTATTTGAGCTGAATTCGGCTGCATATCCATAAATATATTGTACCAGAAAACCACCCCAAAAGGGCAGAAAAACCCGAATAAATCGGGATTTTTCGCTAAATAATTGTACGCTCTTTGACTGCTTTGTGAGCTTGGTTTTGTTTAAGCGACAGGCCATCTAAAATCCAGCGGAATTCACGGTAGCTGATACTGATTGTATCATCATTTGAGGTCGGCCAATTGAATTTGCCCCGTTCCAATCGCCTATAATGCAGCCAGAATCCATTATGGTCCCACTGTAGAATCTTAAGCTTGTCTCGCTTGCGATTGCAGAAGACAAACAGGCACTGGCTGAATGGATCTAGGTTGAAGGCTTCTTTGACCAGCACTGCTAGTCCGTCAATCGATTTTCTAAGATCTGTACTGCCGCAGGCTAGATATACCTGGCGGCTTGATATTTCACTAATCATACCGTTTGCAAGACCTTTACGATCTGGCGAAACAGGTCTTGATCAAACCCCTTGTTGAGTTCAACCGTTGCCTGTCCGATATGGATTGCTATTGAATCCTTAACCAATGTCGGTCCCACGTTTAATGGCAGCCATTTTATTGGTTTTTCTATTTCTGCCTGGCTACCACGTAGCTTCCTGCGCCAGTAATAGAACTGGTTTTTCCTGATTGAGTTTTCGTTACACCAGGCGATGGGGGATTGCCCGCTGGCTTCGTATTCCGCTAGACGCTTCTCCCATAAGATTCGACGTTCTCTGTTGACCATCCCTGAACATCCCTCCATATATTAATGTTCAGGTTATTATCTCATGAGGACGTTATGATTCCCATGTGTGAAGTATTTGACGCTTACGTTGCAACATCTTTATATGTCGCATAATAAAGTTATCAGCGGAATTTTTTCTAACGTGCCAATATAAACCTAATTGCGCAGGACAATTACTGTTATATCTGTATGGTCCACCATTAGGGCTAACCTTTCTTCAAATGACAGTTCCGTTTATTCCTTCGGACTGAGAGTCCCTTATGTATGCATGCACTTAGGGAATATAAAAATCTCATTGTAATGTTGGAGAAGATATCTTAGTCGGCGCCAACGCATTCCAGGTAACTTTTACGCGAAACAGTCAATAGTTACAAGCATAAATGTTTAGTAGTGTTCAATCGTCATGCAAGTTTTTAAGAATCTCATCCACTAAATCAGAATATTTTTCCCAGTTATAGGTTGTTGCAATGGCATTGTATGCATTGTCACCCATTTTATTGGCAATTTCTTTATGTTGTGTCAAGTATATAATCGCATTAGCCAGCGCTTCTCCTGTCTCTTCTTTTAGCAAAACTCCACAACTTTCTTGTAAGATAATTTTCTTAATTTCCTTATTCTTGTCAGACGCAATAATCGCCATCCTAGAAGCCATATACTCCCATAATTTATTGGGTAACGCTGGCCTATCTATGTATATGGGCGGATCAAACCGCATAATTCCTGACAACCCGTAAGATAGATGCTCATACGCTTGTTCACGTGGTAACCAACGTATGTATTGTATTTGGTTTTCAAGTCCACGATTAATTATTTCTTCATTAAAAGAATGGTGAGCTTCATCGAATTCGGGACTAGGCGGATACCCTCCAATTACAATTATTTGTGCGTTACATCTTTTATTTTTTAATTCTTGTGCTGCATCCAAAAGAATTGTTTCTTGTCTCTTAAAGACAAAACTTCCAAAGAATATAAACCCTTTCTTCGTCTTTTTTTTTGCTGGTCGATAATAGATATCGGGTAAACTTGGGACGGTATACACATTGGGATTCACTTTAGAAAAATACTGAGACATTGTATCATTAACACATATTACTGCTTCAATTCGTTTGCAAACAAATATCATGCTAAATGCAACAAATGCATTCAAAATCTGCTCCAGGCACTTAAATCCAATTTTTCCATAAAAATACAAGTCGTACCATTCATGACAATCGAATATCACCTTCGTTCTTTTGTGGGCAAGCTTTATCAAGTAAGCAATAATCAATGAATCCGGTTCTGGTGCAATTAGAACGTCTGCGTTTAGTTCCTTACCTATTGTATATAGTGAAACTAACGATCTAATTCTTCCTATCATTCCTCGTTTTTGCGGAAATCCAACTAATTGAATCCCATGTTCACTTAAGTATTTTTCAGTATTAGGAGTTAAATTAATAACCTCATGCCCGCATTTTTTAATAATCATACTAATCTTATAATATACCCGTTTGTCATATGGCGGATGCTTTGCGCAAATATACATTACTTTCAACAAAATGCCCCCTATGATATGGTTGTTGTTCACTTTTGCTCTTTTCAGTGATATAAAGCCAGTTACCATTAGCACATACACGCTGGCTTATAAAACTATGTATTAATATGCTCTGCTCGATGGATGTCGTCAGTTAGTACGATATTTTAATATTACCCCCACGTTGCATACACTTTTAATCCTTTCTCCATACAACTGTATTAACAATTTTTGTATAGCTCTGAATAATTTTAACTACTTTAACTGAAACATTCACATCTAAATAGTCAGGTGCTAAGACTGTCGCTTCACGGTTTTCTTGCATGGCTCTTGCCAGGTCAATGGCCTGTTCTATATCGGGACCTGTTATCCCGCCGATAATAATGGTTCCCTTATCCAATACCTCTGGTCGTTCGGTGGAGGTTCTTATTAGAATCCCAGCAAATCCTAAAATGGCACTTTCCTCTGATAGAGTGCCGCTGTCCGATAACACGCAGAAAGCATTTTTCTGCAGTTTGTTGTAGTCAATGAAACCGAATGGCTGCAAGGAGCGTACCAACGGATGAAAGGCAAAATCACGCTGTTCAATGAACTTCTTGCTTCTCGGATGGGTGGAATATATTACCGGTAATTGGTATCGTTCAGCGATGTTATTGATAGCAGTCATCAGTGATAGGAAACTCGCTTCATTATCAATGTTTTCCTCTCTATGAGCCGATACCAGAATATACTTGCCTGGTTTAAGGCCAAGTCTATCCAGTATATCGCTGGCATCGATCCTAGCCATGTGCTCCTGCAAAACTTCCTGCATGGGAGATCCGGTAACGAAAATGTGCTCTTTCCTGAATCCCTCCGCCAGCAAATAACGTCTGGAGTGCTCGGTGTAGGGGAGATTTATATCAGATATATGGTCCACAATTTTGCGGTTTATTTCTTCAGGTACATTCTGGTCAAAACACCGATTACCAGCTTCCATGTGAAAGATAGGTATTTTTAGCCGTTTCGCTGAGATGGCAGACAGTGCTGAATTGGTATCACCTAGAATCAACAGAGCATCAGGCATCTCAATTTGCAAAACCTCATATGAACGCGCAATTATATTGCCTATGGTTTCACCCAAATGTTTACCAGCACTGTCCAAATAGTAATCAGGCTCTCTTAATCCTAATTCTTCAAAAAATATCTGGTTCAAAGTATAGTCCCAGTTCTGGCCGGTGTGAACCAGGATATGATCGAAATATTTATCACACGCCCTAATAACACAGGAAAGCCTAATGATTTCAGGTCGTGTGCCGACAATAGTCATTACCTTAAGCCTCTGCAAGGGATTAAACCTCCAAATAATAGGTATCTGGCTTTTCTGGATTAAATGGCTCATTTGCCCACATTATCGTAACCATATCAGTATCACCGAGGTTCTCGATGTTGTGTGTATAGCCGGGGGGAATATCTAATACTTCCATCTTCTCGCCACTGACGTGGTATTCAATAACCTTATCCGAATCAATTTTCCTAAAGCGAATTACCCCTTTCCCACTGACCACAAGGAATTTTTCAGTCTTTGTTTGGTGCCAGTGGTTTCCCTTGGTAACACCGGGCTTCGAAATATTTATGGAAACCTGTCCTCTATCTACGGTTTTAATGAATTCGGTAAAAGACCCTCTGCTATCCAGATTCATTTTAAGACTATAGCTGAATTGGTCCTCCGGCAAGTAACTCAAGTATGTGCTATATAGTTTCTTTGTAAAACTATCCTTCATATCCGGAACAGTCCGCTCCTCACGGCTGTTTTTGAACAAATAGATAAGGTCGACTATTTCTCCAAGACTAATTCTATATACAGCTGATATCTCACAGAATTGCCCAGCACAGTTTTCCTCTCCTTGAAGTGCACTTATCAGTTCCTCAACAACATCATCGATATGCACCAGATTCATTACAAAGGTTGGATCATTAACAGTGATAGGCAGGTTGTGTGCGATGTTATAACAAAATGTCGCAACCGCACTGTTATAGTTCGGTCTGCACCATTTCCCAAAAACATTAGGCAGCCGGTATACCAATACCTTGACCCCGGTCTCTTTACTGTAAGCAAAAAGTAAGTCTTCTCCTGCTTTTTTGCTCTTTCCATAGGGATTATCCAGTTCAGCCTGTATTGATGAAGACATCAGGACCGGACAAGTGTTTCTGTATTTCTTCAAGGTATTCAATAACGTTGATGTAAAGCCAAAATTACCTTCCATATACTCCGACTGTTCTTGAGGACGGTTCACTCCTGCAAGGTGAAATACAAAATCTGCTTCTTTACAATACTCATCAAGTAAAGACAAATCAGTATCCTTGTCATATTCAAGAATATCTGCATAACCCCGGTTTCTTAATTCAGTTATAAGGTTTTTGCCGATAAAGCCTTTTGCACCGGTTACCAGTATCTTCATGATCGTTTCCAGCCTCTCAGCTCATTCTGAACGTAGTCAAGTTGTAATAACTTTTCTTTGATCTGTTCAATATTCAGTCTCACGGTATTATTCGAATTATACTCTTCTCCATATGAAAGCCTTTGGTTTCCTTCCACAAAATACTTGTCGTAGTTTAGATCCCGTGTATCAGCCGGCACTCGATAAAAAGAGCCCAAATCTTCCGCCACTACATATTCCTCTCTGGTTAATAGTGTTTCATGCTGCTTTTCTCCATGGCGGGTACCAATTATTTTTATCTCATTATTTGCATTGAACAATTCCTTAATGGCTTGAGCTAAATCTCCTATGGTCGAGGCCGGAGCTTTATGTACCATGATGTCACCTGCTCTGGCATTAAAAAACGCAAATACAACCAGCTCTACTGCTTCTTCAAGACTCATCAGGAATCTAGTCATGTTTGGATCGGTTACTGTTATGGGTTGTCCTTTCTTAATCTGTTCAATAAAAAGTGGAATTACTGAGCCACGGGATGCCATCACATTTCCGTAGCGAGTTCCACATATGAGGGTCCGCTCAGGATCTACCGTTTTTGACTTGGCCACAAACACCTTTTCCATCATAGCCTTAGATATACCCATAGCATTGATCGGATAGGCAGCCTTATCTGTGGAAAGACAGGTTACTTTTCGTACACCCATTTCTATTGCAGCGGTTAAAACGTTATCTGTTCCCAACACATTGGTTTTTACTGCCTCTAATGGGAAGAACTCGCATGAAGGTACTTGTTTCAATGCTGCTGCATGAAAGATATAGTCAACTCCATGCATAGCGTTTTTTACGCTTCCTATATCCCGAACATCACCGATGTAAAACTTCAACTTATCATTTTTATATGAATTCCGCATATCGTTCTGTTTTTTCTCATCCCGTGAAAAGATACGAATTTCTTTGATATCAGTATCCAGGAATCTCTTAATTACAGCGTTGCCGAAAGAACCTGTACCGCCGGTAATTAGTAGGATTTTATTCTTAAACATGTCTTAACCTCATCCCGTTTAATTAAAGTGCCTCATAATTATGTCATATGAATGTTTAGCTGTATAATTTTCTTCTAGATACTTTCTGGCATTCCTTCCCATTACTTTTCGCAGATCTGCATCATATAACCACCGTAATCGCTGATTGAACGCTTCAAGATCGCCACTCTCACACCAAAATCCAAAGTTGCCACTCTCAATAACCTGACCAATATCCGTGTTAACATCAGTTGCTGCCAAAACGGGCATACAAGCTTGCATATATGATAATAACCTTGAAGGGAAATTTGGTATTGTAAACCGTTTATCCAAGAAAATCAAACCTACATCACAGGCGTTCACCAAAATCTCATAATCATCCTTGGGTAGTTGGTTAAATAACTGAACATTAATTGGTTTGTCTTTTGCCAAGTAGGCCTTAATCTTGTTAAACTCCGTTCCGGATCCTACTATAATAAAATGAACCTTTTCATTGGACTTGTTGGACTTTAAACATTCGATCAGAAAATCAATTCCCTGCGGTTTTCCAAGGTTTCCTCCATATATAAATACTGTTGTACCTGGTGGAATACCGTATTTCTCTCTAATTTGAGATTTCACACACTCGTCTATATTCATAGATAAGGGTTCTATACTATTGGGACATACCTCGACAGCACTAGGAGGAATTTCTGGATTGTGCTTTAATAAATAATCAACATTAGCTTGTGACATACAACCAATATAGTCAGATATTGCGTATAATCTTTTTTCCTTTGCTCTGAAATAATTATACAAAATCCCCTTAACTCCAGTTTTCGCCAGCATCCCAAGATCCACCGCATTTTGTGGGAAAATATCTTTTAATAGCAAATAGGTTTTCGCATTATCTCGTTTTTTCACATAGCTGATCGCCTTTTGCAATGTAATTGGTGGTGTTGTATAGATTACTAAATCAAATCTGATATCAGAAAAGTAATTCTTTATCGCCCATTGAAATTTACATTCCAAAGTAATAGTTGAAATGCCTTTTTCGATAACGTTGGTTTTTTGAGTGTTACCGATTTGTAATTTAAGTATTTTACAATTACCATTATCGACTAGCCTTGTGGGTTGTTGCTTGCGCTTTTCAGTTGGCGAAATAATGTGCAACATATGATTGTGGTTGAAAAATTGTCTCAACAAATCTGTATAAATGCCTTTTTCATCAATTGATACAAAATCCAACAATGTTAAGAATAAGATATTCATCCCCTGTGTTCTCCCTGCAGGTACATTAACCATTAGTAAAGCTTCAGTAAAGACAACATAATTTTTGAACAAAAACGAAGTGGTCCGCCTTTGAGAACGAGTTATACGTATATTACCCAACAATCGAGATTCAAAAAAACCAATTTTCCTTTTATTTAAGGTGCCACATTAGTACAAGTTTTGGCGTGGCTCCAAAGTTGAACTGCAAAAGTAGTACTAGCAGTGTGGACAAATACGGTAATCACATTGTCTATAAAAACCATCGTCAGATAGACGAGCCCCGATCACTTGAGCTAATCGCAACCCCTTATTCCTACCTCATCTATTGTCTAGTATTACGCGACAAATTCTTTCTACATCGTCCTCGTCCAAATAAGGATGAATCGGCAATGATAATACTCTTTCACATAAACTCTCGGTAGTTGAACAGTCACTTTTCTGGCAGATTATGTTTGAAAACGCTTGCTGCCTATGCATTGGTTTCGGGTAATAAATCATTGTTGGGATGCCCTGCTCCCGAAGCTTTTCTTGTAGGGCATCACGTTGCTCCTTGTTTTCAAGCTGGATGGTGTACTGGGCCCAACTGGAGTAATATCCGTCTGGTATGACAGGAGTTTTGACTTTGTTTTTCAGTTTTTCGGTATATGATCGGGCTACCTTATTCACATTGTCCAGTTCATACTCTACAAATGCTTGAAACTTTACCTGTAGAATAGCTGCCTGGAGGGTATCTAGGCGCGAGTTTAACCCGATGCGGACATTGTCGTAGCGGGAGCTGCCTTTGCCGTGAACACGGATAGACCGAATTTTATTGGCCAGTTCGTCGTCATCAGTGAATACCGCTCCCCCGTCTCCGTAACAACCCAAAGGCTTGGCGGGAAAAAAAGAGGTAGTGGCAGCATGGCCGAAACTGCAGGCGCGACGATTTCCTATTTGTCCGCCAAAACCCTGGGCCCCATCTTCAAGGATGAGTAGTTTATACTTTTCGGCTATCGTTTCGATCTCCGGGTAGTTTGCTGGAAGTCCAAAAAGGTCCACCGGAATAATCGCCCGGGGTTTATATCTTCCCTCTTTCAAGACCTCCTTGATGGCGCCCTCCAACTTAACCGGGTCCATATTAAACGTATCTGGATCCACATCTATAAATAGCGGAGTCGCTCCGATGAGGGAAACGACTTCAGCAGTAGCGAAGAAGGTAAAATCAGGAACGAAAACAGCATCTCCGGCTTTAATATCCCATGCCATCAGTACCATATAGAGGGCATCGGTGCCGTTGGCGCAGGTTATACAGTGCTTCACACCGACGTAGTCAGCCAAGGTCTGTTCGAGTTCCTGTACCTGGCGCCCCATAATAAACTGGCCTTCATTAAGGACAGTCTGTATTGCCTTATCAATCTGTGGTTTAAGAACCTGGTACTGTGTTTTCAGATCGCGGAATTCCATAACTTCTTTACCCTATATAAATGTTTGATTTTGATAAATTGCTAAAAAGTCTTTTCTAAAAAAATCTGCGCGTTTTCTATGGTTTCAAATCCCGACCATCTTTCTATCATTTTCTCGTAAGATCTTAATCCAGTTTTTACGAAATAAACTCTGCAATTATTCATTTCAGTAAAAGCTAAATCCGTTTCCGAATCCCCTATTACCGTGATATCACTTTCAGGCAAGTACCGTTTGACCCAGTTTACTTTAACATCCGTTGCACTAGGGTTTAACAAAACTGTTTTGGGTGCAATAAAATCAAGACCAAGCCATTTAAGTTGAGAGTAGTATGCTTGTTTATCCCTCCGAACTGTAATAACTAGAGAGTTGTTATTTATAAAAAACTTTTGTAAGTCAGTGCTGCTAACTAATAACGAGTCAAATCTTAAATAATAAATACTTTCCAGCATACTCCTTTTGTGATCTTTATAACTAATTAACCTTAAAGAATCTAATCCTAATGATTTAACTAGCTCATCATCATTAGGGTACTGACGTTTTAACTCCTTATATTCTTTTAATTTTATATGATCGATTTCCCAATAATCACAAAATATCTGATAGTATCTCTTCCAAACATCAACAATTGTCCCATCAAAATCAAATATCGTTAACTTCTTCATAAAACTCCTCAAAACATCGATACATTCGTCTTGGTTTCCTATCAGACCTAAATTGACTAGGATCTATAGAATCACCATTTAACAACCGCACTAATGCAACCGGAATATCTGCTCCCGATTTAACTGAAAGTGGTAAGCCGCCTGACGCAAACCTGAGGTTGATATCAAAAAAAACCATTGTTCTGTCCTGAGTGAGAAAAAACTGCATATTGGCTGGTCCTTTTAATTTAAAAGCACTGCCAATGGCAGAAATTTCATTTATGCAATCACACGTAAAATCGTTTTCCGAGATAACAGCAGCTCCCCCAAGCGTTTTAATACGTTTTCTTTGATTATAAGTGAAGACATTACTATAATTATCAAATAGAATATCAACTGTATATTCAGTTCCTTTAAGATATTCTACAATAATATAATTGTCTGTTTTTTGAACTAAGTCTAATTCATCTTCGTTATTTATTATTCGAATTCCCTTACTACCACTTGAAATAATCGGCTTAGCCAACAGAGGAAAGTTAATCTGTTCCCCGCCAGGAATGCATATTCGAGGTGCTCTGATACCAATTTGTTCTAATTCTAAATATGCCTTAGCTTTGTTTTCCAACGTAGTGTATGCTGAATATGGTGATACTAGTAATTTGACGTTTGTCTTTCTTAGTATCTCCTCAACATTCTTAGATACTGTTCTGCATTCAACGGAATGTGTTGGTATATAGAAATCAATAGCATTATTAATTATGACATTAATAATATCCTGTACGAAATTCCGTTCATCATCAGAAGAATTAATTTGAACAAACGCATTAACAAATAATTTTGAAGGATTCACCGAGCTGGAGTCGGTTCCATATATTATCAATTCTGGCCAAATATGATTTAAATGTCTGATAAGATAATAGCCTGTTAGACCTCCGCAACTTCCAATCAGTAATTTTTTTCTCAAGTTCTCACCTCATAGCATGGCCATAATAATGCTTTGAAAATCTGCCAAAAAAATCAACAGTTGCGCATTTGTCTAATGGAAAAACAACAGACTTCCCTTCCGCCGCCGATTTATAAATAGCCAGGACCAACTCTATTGCTCTCCTGCCAGCCTCGGCGTCAACATATGGTTTACGCTTATTTCTGATTGCCTCTATCATATCGGCATATAAAGGTTTATGCCCAAAACCGTATATGTTGGGCGGGTTTTCACCGTACTCTGCTTTTACTACTTCCGGGTTATCGGCCTGGTCGGCGAAGATCCATTCTTCGATGATGTTGACCGACTGGCCTCCGGCCTTGACGGTGCCCTTTTCTCCAAAAAGATACAGGGTTTCTTCCAGGTTGGCCGGATAGACATTGGTGGTACCTTCAATTATGCCGTAGGCCCCGTTTTTGAACTTGATGAGGGCAATTCCTAAGTCTTCGGCTTCAATATAATCATGGTTCAAACGGTCGGTGTAAGCAAAGACCTCGGTGATCTCATCGCCCATCATCCAGCGCAGGAGATCTATGTTATGAATGCACTGGTTCATCAGGGCTCCTCCGTCCTGCTCCCAGGTGCCGCGCCAGGAGGCTTGTTCATAGTAAGATCGTCCACGATTCCAACGAATATGGGCAGCCCCATGGAAAAGGCGGCCAAAGCGGCCCTGTTCCAGGGCTTCCCGTATTTTCTGGATAGATTTATTAAATCTGTTTTGGTGGCAAGCACAGACCTTTACACCCTTCTTCTCTGCAGCAGCAATAATGGCATCGGCATCTTCTAAGGATAGCGCAATGGGTTTTTCGATAATGACATTAATGCCTTTTTCTATGCAATCCAGGGCAATGGCGGCATGTTTGCCGCTCTCAGTGGCGATAGCCACCAGATCCAGGTCTTCCTCTTCCAGCATTTGCTTATAGTCAGTGTATTGTTTTATATCTGCCGGCAAGCCGCACTTAGCGATTTTATCTGCCATACTAGCGGGAATAAGATCGCATAGGGCTACGATGTTTAGATTGTTTTCTTTGGCGGCCATGAGGTGATTGGGGGAAATGCGGCCGCANNGATTTACGCAGATTTTTTATGATTCTTTCTCTTTTCTCTTTAATAGCTTTTAAGTTATCTTATGTTAATCTGCCTGTTCTACAGCTTTGCTAGATTACGTTTTTTACTTTTTGACGCAGATTTACGCGGATTATTATGATTTTTTCTTTACTTTAGACGCTGATTTACGCACCCTACGGGTACTACCTATGTACCCTATCGGGTACAATTAATGCTGCAGATTTTTTATGAT
>LFRU01000094.1:13035-13643 GCA_001512495.1 Syntrophothermus sp. DTU052
GCTGCTTTTAGTTGCTCGGCTGTTAGTTCATTTAAACCGGTCATGGTTTGTCCTCTTTCTGTGAATTCTTTTATATAGGGATCGAAGAACTGTACCTGAGATCCATATTTTTGGAATTCTTCAATGACTTTAATAGCCGGGCTTTCCCGGTAGTCATCAATATCTCCTTTGTAGGCTACACCTAGAATAAGTATCTTAGCTCCGTTTAAGGCTTTTTTAAAGCGGTTCAGGATTTTACCAGCCCGCTCTACGGTGTACTCGGGCATACGGTCGTTGACCATCATGGAAGCTTCGATCATGGAGGTATGGAAACCATACTCTCGGGCTTTCCAAGACAAATAATAGGGATCTAAAGGGATACAATGCCCTCCCAATCCGGGACCGGGATAAAAAGGTGTAAAGCCAAAGGGTTTGGTCTTAGCTGCTTCTATAACTTCCCAGATGTTGATGTTCATTTTGTGACAGAGAATGGCGAGTTCGTTTATTAAGCCGATATTTACATTGCGATAAGTGTTTTCAAGTATCTTTTCCATTTCCGCTACTCGAGGTGAACTAGCTTCGAAGACTTCTCCTTCCAATACATTACGATACATAGCAGCAATTACTTC
>LFRU01000107.1 GCA_001512495.1 Syntrophothermus sp. DTU052
CCTTCCCCCGGGATTTCGAAGGGATGATCAAAGCCATTGCCAAGTACCGTCCCACCATGTTCTTTGCCGTACCGACCATGTATGCGTCCATCAACAGTTACCCCGGGGTGGAGCAGTATGATCTGACCTCCATCCGCCTCTGTGTCAGCGGAGGTGCACCCCTGCCCGATAATGTCCGAGATACATTTGAGAGGCTGACCGGCTGCAAAATGCGGGAGGCTTTGGGAATGACGGAGGCCACCACCGGCTGCAGCTGCAGTCCCTGCGTTGGCATGAGGAAGGAAGGAGTCGGCATTCCCTTCCCCGACGAGCTGATGGCCACCATTGATGCCGACGGAAATTTCCTGCCCCCGGGTGAACCCGGCGAACTGGTGATCAAGGGGCCCAACGTGATGAAGGGCTACTGGAACAACCCCGAGGCTACTCGCAATGCTTTCGTGGGGGACGGGACCTGGGTCAGGACCGGAGACGTGGTTCAAATGGATGAGGACGGGTACTTCAAGGTTGTGGACCGGCTCAAGGATATGATTATCACCAGCGGGTACAATGTGTATTCACTGGAAGTGGAGAACGTCATCTACATGAATGACAAGGTACTGGAAGCGGCGGTCATCGGTATACCCGACCCCATAAAAGGTGAGGTCATCAAGGCTTTTATTGCCCCCAAAGAGGGCGAGACTATTACCGCCGAGGAGATCATTGCTCTGTGTAAGGAAAAACTGGCGCCGTACAAGGTTCCAAGAGTAGTTCAGTTCCTGAAAGAGCTGCCCAAATCAAGCGTCGGGAAAATACTTAAGACCCAACTGCGCGCCATGTAACCCGGCCGAATATGAGAAATGGGGGGTGGGACCGCCATCCGCGTCCTTAAAGGAGGAACTCTTATTCCGCCGGGGAGGTGGTTTAGAAAACCTGGTGTTATGCTGAAGGCCTTTTGACGCATTGCAAACTGGTGAAAAGGTATTGTTCTTGTACTGTGAGGCAGTTATAAAACGACTGCCGGATAGAGAGAGAAGTTATAAGCTACCTAATTTATTGAAGGAGGAGGTGGAGATGCACCACCGGATGGTGCATCGATAAAATGAACGTTGCGGAATTGATGTACAGGAATGCTCGCAAGCATCCAGACAAAGAAGCCATCGTATTTAAGAATTTGAGGCTAAACTACCGGGAAATCGACGCTCTTTCCAATCGGGTCGCCAACGCCATCATCGATCTCGGCATCCGTAAAGGGGACCGCATCGCCATGATGATGCGCAACTCGGAGAAGTTTGTTGCCGTTTATTTCGGCATTCTGAAGGCCGGGGCGGTAGTGGTTCCCATCAACATCAGCCTGGTTAAATCTGAGGTGCAGTTTATAGTCAACAACTGTGAAGCCAGGATGTTCATCTATGATGAGGTTTTCGCACCGGTACTTGCAGGTATTGAGGCTGAACTGCCCGGTGTGGAGAATTTCGTGGTTGTAGGCGCCGATTCGATACCGGATAAACAGAATTACCACGATCTGATAGCACAGGCTTCTGATCAAATGCCGGCAGTCGAGATCGACGAAAACGACATGTGCTCCATAATTTATACGTCCGGTACAACAGGGACTCCCCGGGGAGCGGTTTTCAATCACCGTGGTATCCTTTACACCGTCTGCAATTCGGGGGCCCTGGGTCACCGTATGACCTATTACACCCGCAACCTGGCCATGATGCCGCTCTTTCATTCCGCGCCCCTGCACCTCTATTTCCTGGGATCAATTTATATGGGCGGAAGTAATGTAATTCTGGAGGCCTTTGATCCTCGGCTCTTCCTGCAGACTATTCAGGATGAAAAGACCACCCACTTCTTCGGTCCGGCCGTGGTATATCTCACCTGCGCCAAGCTGCTGGATGTCAGCCAGTACGACTTGAGTTCCATGGAGATGTTCGTCCTGGGCGGAAGCCCTATTGCCGAAGAAGATATAAACCTGATCCTGGATAAGTTTGGCATCAGGGGGAAGAACAAGCTTCAGCAGGTTTACGGCTTCACCGAGTC
>LFRU01000012.1 GCA_001512495.1 Syntrophothermus sp. DTU052
GTGGTACAGATTGCCCCGCCATCGCGGGGGGTTATCTTTATTCTCCTTCAGGGTCCTGGTTACGATTTCCTCCTCCTGTTCCCAGGCCAGGTCCATAACCCGTTTCCTCTCCGCCGCCACCTCCGGTCCGCCGTCCAGTGAATCGACCATCCCCAGCCACGATTCCTCAAGCCGGCGGCATTCCGCCATGTATCCCGGCAGATCCCGCAGTTGATCGGCAATGACCATGCGGTGCAGGAACTCTCTTTTCCGCCAGAAATCCAGGGCCCGGTCCGTCTCCTCCTCAGCAAACGGTATCCCCTCTTTGGTATTGAGCCACAAGGGTTTGAAGAGGGATAAGCAGGGAGTGGAACTGCCGGTGACCCAGTAGGTACAACTGCTCCCCAGGGAAACTACATAACTCCCGGTGGTGTGTTCGCCAATGGGCGCACCGGCATGCATACAGACGCTTTTCAGGGAAGCCCGGCGGAACTGGCTCCCCTCAACCGTACGGTGGTGGGAGCGCAGGATATCGATCATCAGGCGAACATCTATTCCTCCCAGGTTTTCTTCCAACCGGGATTGGGCGGTTGCGCGGCGGGTACGC
>LFRU01000112.1:0-14940 GCA_001512495.1 Syntrophothermus sp. DTU052
CGAACGGTACGTACGGTGGTGTGAGAGGACGGGGGTTAGCCGCCCCCTCCTACTCGATTGAGCTGGTGAAAGAGCTCTATCGTTTAAACGGAGGGAAGATGACCTCGGGCTAGGACAGCGCCGGCGGCGGTCTACCAGATGGCAGGTATATAGCCCGAGACCAGCACCTTCCTGGTTGTAGCGCTAACGGCCAAGCAGAAGACTATTTGCCCTGCATCCTGGCCAGGGATGCCTTCAACTGCTTTATGACCTCCGGATTGGTAAAGGTGTTTACAAATGGTGTGAAATCACAGGTGTCGATGGCTTCCCGGATTTGCTTGGCTGCGAATTTCCTGTAGCCTGCTTTTATTTCCATGAAAGGACGGTTCGGGGTATCAATGTACTCGCGAACCTTGGCTTTGGCTTTTTCCAGCAGTTCCGTCTCGTCAACCAGTTCATCAATAATTCCCATCTCCAATGCCACCGGAGCGGGGATTCTTTTTCCTTGATATATAAGTTCGTTCCAGTTCCGGTGGGTTTCAAGGCCGAACCTCATTATCTCGCTGTGGCAGGGGGACAAGGACATTCCAAGCTTGATCTCTGGCATTCCCACCTTGGCATTGGGGTCATTCACCATCATCCGGTAGTCGCAGGCCTGGGTCACGATAAGCCCGGCTGCACTTGCATGACCATTTAAGGCTGCTACCACCGGCTTGGAGCAGGTGAAAAGCTTGTACATTATCTCCTCATCATCCTTAAACCACTGGATAATGTGTTCTGGGCTCTCAAAGGTGGTAAAAGTTACGAGGTCAAACCCACTGGAGAATATTCTGCCGGTCCCGGTTAAAACAAGACCTTTTAATTCCTCTTCGGCATTTACCCGGTCGATGATTTTTTCGAGTCCCTTTAATAGTTCGGTATTAATGGAATTCGTCGGCGGGTGGTCAATGGTGAAAACAGCTATGCTATCTTGGATTTCGGTTTTGTATGACACCCATTCAACCTCCTCATTAAATAATGCGTGCAGTTCAACTATCCGCAGCCTAGATTGAACTACTACAATTATACAGCTTTTTAACATCGATGTTTTATGAAAAAGAATCTCCTGCTGCTCGCAGATTGTTGACATTTATAAAATCATGATTGGTTGACAGCTGAAGCTCCTGTTTTTTAACAAATTGCGGTAAGAATAACCAACCTTCGGCGTATTTAAGTAAAAGCAGGGTGCGGTTTTATGGACAGCGGCCCCCTGAGCATCTCAAGAAGATTAATAATTTCGGGAGAGGATGGTGGCGATGAGCGGTGATCGGCTGGATACGGAGCGGAGGGGAGAAGCCGCGCCCGGAGAGGGGACTGTAGAAATGGGATCCCCACCGAGGAAGAGTCTGTGGGAATTCATCTCCAAACCTGGTTACTGGAAAGGCCTTGTGGGCGTAGGCCTAGTCCTGGTAGTGCTGCTGGGGCTGATCTGGGGAAAGGACTGGCTTGGGCCTTCAACTGCCGACGCCGGGGAGGTAACCATCACGGCTCTGCAGCAGGACTATACCGGGGTTGACCCACAATCGGCTTTTCTCTTGAAGACCGGCGAGCCGGTAAGCACCAGGACGGTGAAGGAGAACCTCAAAGTCAATCCCGAATTTGCATATGACCTGGAGAAAGGAGCTGGAGGTCGGGAGTACAGGATCATCCCGAAAGAGAAGCTGGCGGCCAATACGGTTTACCGCCTATCTTTTGACCCCACTGGAGCTAACCGGGAAGAAATGAGTTGGGCGTTTCAGACCCGGGGAAGCTTTCGGGTTATCGGTCAGATACCGCGGAACGAAGCCATCGAGGTACCGATCGATACCGGGATTGAGTTTATACTTACCCATGAAGAATATGATCTGGAAACCGCCCGCAAGTATTTCAGCATCACACCCCATGTCGAGGGCAGACTGGAGAAGCATAAGAAGACTCTGGTGTTCATCCCCAAGGGTTTGCAGCCGCAGACCATCTACACGGTGACCCTGAAAAAAGGGTTGCCGCTTGCGAACGGCAAGGAGGCTTTGGCCGCCGATTCGGTGATCCGCTTCGAAACCGCCCCTCTTTCCACGGGCTCAAGCAGCGGTTTTTCCTTTGAAGTGAACCGGATCCTGACCGAGTTTTCCACCGCGGAAGCTCCCAGTTTTCCCGCCTATTTTAACGCTCGCAACAGTGTGCCTCCCTTGCACATTGATCTTTATCGTTACCCGGATCACAGCGCTTTTGCCCGGTCCCTGACCAGGTTTGATCAGATTCCCGCCTGGTCCTACTGGGTGAGAAATAACTACCGGGAGGATGTAAAGGGCCTAAATAAAATCGCCGGGTTTGAAACCCGTTTTATACAGATTGACCAATTCTCACATTACTTCACCTTACCTGAGCCCCTGGCGGCCGGTTACTACCTGGCCGAATGCCGCTCCGGGGACGCGGTGCGGCAGATCTGGTTCCAGGTGAGCGACCTGGCGGTTTACCGCGGTCAAACTGAGCAGGGAACCCTTTTCTGGGTCAATGTCCTGCCGGATAATGCTCCCGCCCAGGACATTCAAGTGCTGGTGGAAAACCGGCGGCTAGCGGTAAGCAGCGACAGCCCCGGGGTAGTCATGACCAAGGAGAATCTCTTTACGGCCAAAGCCGGTTACGCCCTGTTGAGGAGCGGGGATAGGGAAATCCTGGTTCCCCTCGCCCGGGAGCGGAATGAATGGACCAACAACCGGATTGCAGTTCAGGACTATTGGAAGTACGTGTACCTGGACCGGGAGCTCTACCTGCCCGGAGACACCGTCAATTTCTGGGGAGTTTTGGCCCCCCGCAAGGGAGGTGTTGCCGGACCCCGGGAAATTACCATGGAGCTGCGGGGCACCAGCAGCATCTATTACACGGGGATGACCGAGGCTCCCCTTTTAAGCCGGCAGGTTCCTATTAAGAACCACACCTTCGAAGGCCGGTGCGAGCTGCCGGTGTTGAAACCGGGATACTACTTCCTTGATTTCAAGGTCGGGGATACCACCGTACTCTCGCGGGGGTTCTCGGTTGAACTCTACCATAAACCGGCCTACCGACTGACCGTGGAGCCGGAGAAGAAGGCAATTATGGAAGACGAAACCACTACTCTGCTGGTAAAGGCAGTATTTTTTGAAGGTACCCCGGTGCCGGGAGTTCAACTGAATCATCACCTGGATGGTACAGTTGCCGGGGCAACCACTGATCAGAGAGGTGAAGCCCGCATTCCCCTGGTGGGCAAAATCCCGGCGGACCACTACGGCCTCTGTGATTATAAATATATTAGTGTAAATGCAGATATGCCCGAGATCGGAACCATTCATGCCGACAGCAAGGTGCTGGTATTCCCCAGCAAAGTCTATCTCACGGCTGAGGCCAAACAGGAGGGCAGCGGTTTCAACCTGAAGGCCCGACTGCGCCATGTTGATTTGAACCAGAGCGGGCAAGAGTTTTCTTATGCAGAAGAATCGTTCCTCCGGGGTCCGGTGGCCAATTCCCAGATTAAAGGGGCCCTGTATGAAGAAATCTGGAACAAGATTGAGCGAGGCCAGTGGTATGATCCTATCAACAAAAAGGTCGTCAAAACCTATGATTATCAACGTTCAGAGCAGTTAGTCCGCGAATTTACCATGACTTCCGGCCAGGATGGCTTTGCCGCCTATGAAGGTACAATTGACCCGGAGAAGATCTATTTCGTGGAACTCGCGGCTCAGGACTCGGAGGGGCGCACTTCCCGGACTAGGGTTTACATCAATTCTTTTGATGACCCCCTGTTTAAGTATTACTATCTGAAGGACCTGAATTCCAAAACGGGTTATCAACCGGGAGAAACCGTCAGCCTCTCATTAATTGAAAACACCCGGGAGCTTGAGGTCAAAGAGGGGCGGGTATTATTCCTGCAGGGACAGGATCGGATTGCATCCTACCGGGTTGTTACCAGTCCGCGTTATCAGCTTAAATTCACTGCCGACGATATCCCGAATACCAACATCCAGGCGGTGTACTTCGATGGCCGCAACTACCACGTGGCCAATCCCTACAGTGTACCTTTTGCCGGCCAGAGCCGGGCCTTGAAGGTCGCAATAACCAGTAACAAAGCCGAGTACCGTCCCGGGGAACAGGTAGAACTGGTGGTGAGGGTCACTGATCCCCAGGACCGTCCGGTTAAAAACGCCCGGGTGAATATCAACCTGGTTGACGAGGCCTTGTATGCCCTAGGAGATCAGCAGGTAGATCTGCTCCGCAGCATTTACGGGGACCATTATTATCTTTATCTGGAGAACTGGCGATCACACTACACCCCCGACTATAGAGGCGGTGCAGAGAAGGGTGGGGAAGGCGGCGGTGAGCGCCGGGAGTTCCGGGATAATGTTCTTTTCACCACCCTGGAGACCGGCAGTGATGGCCGCGCAGAAACTGAGATTAAGCTGCCCGACAATCTGACCTCCTGGCGGGTAACCTATCACGCTGTCAGCCCTGATCTTAAGGCTGCCAGCGGCACCCGGCAGATCCCGGTGAGACTTCCCTTCTTTGTGGAGGTGGGAGTGAACGATACCTATCTGGAAGGGGATTCCCCGGTGGTGATCCTGCGGGGTTATGGGACCAAATTGGGTCTCAACCAGCAGGTACAATATAAAATGACATTGACCGGACCCCGGGGTAATAAGGCAGTCGAGAGTGCAAAGGGTAAGGCTTTTACCGCCCTGGACTGGAGCCTGCCTCAACTGGAGGCCGGGGATTATACCCTCACGGTTACCGCCGCCAGCGACGGTTACCAGGATACCGTCACCCGGACCTTCAAGGTGGTCAAATCCCTGCAGGAACGGTATGTCAGCGACCACCAGATACTGAAGAACGGAACGGTGCTGACCGGAAGTGCGGTTGAGCCCACCGAGGTCATCTTCTGCGACTACGAAAAGAGTCTATACCTGGAGGGGCTTTACCGGTTGAGCTGGCTGGGCGGCAGCCGGGTGGAGCAGAAACTGGCCCGGCAGGAAGCCCGGAAGCTGTTGCAGGAGTATTTCCCGGAGGAGAAATCGTTTTTAATACCGGAGGACGAAGAATCAGTGGTCGAATACCAGCAGCTTGACGGGGGCATCGGCATCCTGCCGTACGCATCCAGCGACCTCGCCCTGTCAGCCCTGGTGGCCTGTACTGGTGCCGACAAGTTTGACCGGGCGGCTCTAACCGGCTATTTTTATAAAATCCTGGAGGAGGAAGAACAGGACCACAGCCTGGCCTTACTGGGGCTCGCAGCCCTGGATGAGCCGGTCCTGCTGCAGATTAAACAGGAGTTAAAGGACCAGCAACTGGCTCCAGCCGTGAGGATAAACCTGGCCACCGCCCTGCTGGAGTTGGGGGATGGGTCCGAAGCCCTTAAGGTTTACCGGGAAATCCTGAAGAAGAACGCCCAGGACCTGGGGAGTACCATGAGGATCAAGGTGGGTAAGGATCAGGATGATATGGTAGCGGCCACTACTCAGATGGCGGTTCTGGCCGCCCGCCTCAACCAGGCGGAAACCGACAGGCTCTACCGGTATATACTCGAGAACCCGGCAGCAGAATTGGTAAATTCCCTGGAGCAGATCCAGATCCTTAAGCTTAACCTGCAGCGGATGAATCCCGGACCGGTAAGCTTCAGCTATAACCTGAACGGAAAGACCCATCATGTCAGCTTGAGGAACGGCGAGACCTTCAGAATTACGCTTCTGCCCCAGGATCTCCCGCGGATCAAGTTCAGCCGGGTCCAGGGGAAAGTAGGGGTGATGACCCGGTACTCCCAGCCGTACAGCAAAGCTCAAGCTGTTTCTAACGAGGGACTGTCAATAAGCCGCCAGTACCAGGTTAACGGCGTTAAGACCAGCTCTCTCCGGCGCTCCGATCTGGTGAAGGTAGTTGTCACGGCAGGGATTAAAGATCGGGCTCCGGGGGGATGGTATGAGGTGGCGGATATTCTACCCGCCGGGCTGGCCTATGTCCCCCGGCCGTATGATTATGGTGTGAATGATCCGCGGTGGTCGTATCCCACCGAGGTCAAGGGCAAGAAGCTGACCTTCGCGGTGGCCAAGGATTCCCGCAAGCCTGTCCAGGAGATCATTTATTTTGCCCGGGTGATCTCTCCCGGGGAGTTTAGGGCTGAGGCTCCGGTTATAAGTCACGTCACCGCTCAGGGGGTATTCGCTCAGGGAGATGAAGAGAGGATCAGGATTAAATGAGGAGGATCGGGAGATGGGTTGGATTGGGATGGTTGGTTCTCCTGCTGCTCCTGACCGGCTGTCAGCAGGTGGGTGATTATGACTCTATCAATAGTCCCAGCCCGGCTCATCCCAGTTTTGTAACGCGGCAGGAATTGGCGGATGCGCTGGGCTCCGCCAAACCCGAACCGGTAGAAATAAGGGGTCACCAGGTCAGCGGGGTGGTACCGCATCACCTGGTGGCCGGTCACCTGATCGCCGATTATTTTGCCGGTCTATCCCGGCAGAGCCCCGAGGTGATAATCATCGTGGGTCCCAACCATGAGAACCGGGGAGGGAAGATCATTACCGGGTTTTATAACTGGCAGATTCCCGGGGGGACGGTTAAGACCGAAAAGGAGGTGGTCGCCAGTCTTCTGGAGCTTAACCTGGCGGTTCAGGACGAGGCGGTGCTGGCCGGCGAGCATTCCATCGGCACTCTGGTCCCCTTTGTACGTCACTACCTGCCAGAGGCCAAAATCGTTCCCATCATTTTGCACCATGGGGTAACCCTGGATGAAGTGGATAAGCTGTTAAACGGGATGGAGCCTTACCTGAACGATAAAACGGTTTTGGCGGCATCGGTGGACTTTTCTCACTACCTCACCAGCCGGGAAGCGGAGAACAAGGACACCCAGACCCTGATTTACATGAGGAACTTTGATTATGCTGCCCTTTTCCGCCTGGGGGACGATCACCTGGACTCACCCGCCTCCTTGGCCCTGGCTTTTCGCCATGCCCAGAAACAGGGGATCAAGGAGTTTCAAGTCCTGGAGCATACCAATTCCGGAGTCATAATGAATAATCAGCTGATGGAGACCACCAGCTATTTTACCCTGGTATTTGCCAGGGGATAGTGTTAATGCGTTAAGGCCACAGGCCTCCCCGTTGACTGGAAGGAGGCCTGTCTTGAAATGCGTACTTTTTATATCGGGCAACGCCGGTAACCACGGAACTCCTGTTCCAGGATTTCACCAAGCCGGAATATAGCGTCTTCGTTACCGACACGGCTGGTTATCTGGACGGCAATGGGCAGCCCTGCCGGGCTTTCCGCTACGGGAACTACCAAAGCCGGCAGTCCCCAGGTATTGATATAGGTCACAAAGGGCAGATAGCGCTTAAAACTCATGGTCAGGGAGAACAACTCCCGTATCACAACGCCGTGCGGCGGTGCCGGGGTATGATACACGGGCAGGATCAAGAGGCGGCTATCCAGGTACTCGGTTATTTTCGGATCGCCTTCTGTGATCGTTTTTTCGATATCACGAAGAGTACGTGGGCTGGGCTTTACCAGTTTGGCCGCCAACAAGGCCCAGGTAAAGTACCGGTGCAGGGGAGAAGAATGAAAAAACACCTCTTTAAGGTACTCGGGCAGCGGCCGGATGGGATTTGCGCCAAAGGCAATTTCAGCCATTTCCCGAGCTCCGTCAATGGACATGATGTTCTGCCACATGGCTGCCGACTCCTGGTAATAAGGCGGTTGTTCGTCGCTTATTGGGAATTGCTCCTGCAGGAATTGCCTCACCGCCTGAATAGCCGTGGCCGTGGGATGGTCTACCGGGAACCACAGTTGCTCAAAGGGTATATTAATTGAAAAGGAGTACAACGAGCTCGGTTCAGGCGGGGAAAAGGCAATAATTTCATTGATCAGACGTGTATCCCGTACTGATTTGGCGAGAGCACCTATGCCCAGCATGCGTTCTTGTAACGGGTTGCTGATATAAGGAAAGGATCCCTCCTGGGAGACCTGCCGATTGCCGCTGCGAAAACCCACCACCCCGTTAAAATGACTGGGAAAGCGGATTGAGCCGCCAATGTCGGAACCGATACCGACCGCCGCTCCACCCGCGGCTATCAGAGCCCCTTCTCCACCGCTGGAGCCACCGGGGGTACGAGCCGGATCCCAGGGATTGTTGCTGCGGCCGTACAATTTGTTGTCGGTTTCCTGGCAAAAGCAGAGGACGGGAGTGTTGGATTTTCCCAGTATAATGGCGCCCTCGCCTTTGAGCCGGGCCACGATTTCAGCGTCCTGCTCCTCCACCAGGTCGCGACGATGGGGAAGGCCAGATGTGGTTCGCATTCCCGCTACATGGAACGATTCCTTGATGCTGATGGGAACGCCGAACAGCCTTCCTTTTGCCAGGCCGTTGGCTAGATCCTGGTCAGCTTTTCGTGCTTCCGCACGGGACTCCTCAAAGCGATCCTCCACCAGACAGTTAAGCTGGGGCTGAATCCTCTGCAGATGAGCGATAAAGGCCTCCGTAACCTCCAGGGAAGTTAATTCCTGACCGGCGATTTTGGCCGCCAGCGTTGTGGCATCCATGTCCAGGATATCTGCTCCTGGAGCAATTTTGTCCACCATCGCACTACTCCTTTCCTACCTAGCCCGGAGATGAAAAGAAGTTGCTGATATTAGTACTGCACGGAGCTTTCCGAAGAAGGGCTATACCATTTTCCACAATATACCATAGTCAGTGTACAAAAACTAGAGGCAGCCATACCGCCGGGTCGGCAGGATAAACGGAGATATGAAATTTGATCTATAATTAAATGGTTGAAACAACGGCTGTAATCGTCAACATCAGAGAAATCCCGGCGTAGCGGCCAAAGGAATGGGGTAACGAGCGGCTTTGGGGAGAAGAAGCTCATGAAAAAGAGAATTTATACCGTAATAACTCTGACTTTACTCATAGTGGCAGTGCGTCTTTTTGCCCGGTCGCCCAGCCTGGTTGAGAACCATTATGCCAATACCGTTTACAAGACCATAGCCCCACCGTTAAGCCGATTAACCGGTAGCCTTCCCTTTTCGGTGGCCGAGATCCTGATAGTCGTGCTGGTATTGTGGCTCGCAATCGAGCTTTTTATGGGCGTGGGCCGGCGACACCGAAAGCAAACCGATGGTAAAATGAGCAGCCTTTTTACCTTGATAACCACGGTGGGCCTGTTATACTTGGTTTTCATGGGATTGTGGGGCCTGAACTATTACCGCATGGGATTTGCCGAAATGGCCGGACTCGATACCGGCCATGTCTCTACCGGTGAATTGTGCGATTTGGGAGAGAGCCTGGTGGAAAAGGCCAATCAACTCCGGGCCGGATTGAAGGAAGATGATGACGGGGTGATGACATTGGCAAACAGGCAGGAAGTGTTTGAGCAGGCGGTGGCCGGGTATGATGTGCTGGCTGCGAGGTATCCACAACTGGAAGGAGAATATGGAAGGCCGAAGGGTCTCTGGATGTCCCGGGCCATCAGCTATACCGGGATGTACGGGGTCTATATCCCCTTTACCGGTGAGGCCAACATCAATACCTCCATTCCAGAGGCCATGCTCCCTTTCAGTGCCTGTCATGAGATGGCACACCAGCGCGGGATTGCCCGGGAGGGCGAAGCCAATTTTGTGGCCTACTTAAGCTGTGTTATGAATCCCCAGGGCGAATTTCAGTATTCGGGGACCCTTATGGCCCTTACCTATGTCTTAAATGCCGTTAACGGGAGGAACCAACAGCAGTATCAAGAATTAATAAACAGGCTGTCACCCGGGGTAGTCAGAGACCTGCAGGACATCCGCCTGTTTGGAGAAAGACACCGGGGCCCAATAAGCCGCATATCAAATCGGATCAACGATTTATACCTCAGATCCAACTCACAGACGGCCGGCGTACAAGGCTACGGTGAGATTGTTGAGCTGTTGGCGGCTTATCGGCGAAATGCTTCAGCAGAACAGGAGGAGGAGTAACAGCAGATACCGCAGGGGACGATTCTGTTGTCTCCCGCCCGAGAACCGGGTTGTCAGGATGGAACATAGAAGCCGGCAGCAGGCAGGTGGGTATGCAGAGTGTTCACAAATAATACGCTTTTGCCGTGGCTCCCTTGTATCACCCGTAAAGAATAAAAACAGGAAATAAACTATTGACAGGAGCTGTTAAGCAGGATAATCTCATGTCGTACGATGTTCCATTCTTCAAAGGGGAGTAGCCGACCGGTTTAACCGGTAATTGCAACCGTCATCACGATGCACAGCATCCGGGAGCAATCGCGTTTTCGGGCAAGACCTTTGTAAGGCAACCATGCCGGACAGGTCTTGCCTTTTTTATTGTCGGGCAAACTACACCTGGGTGCTCAGGATGTAACAGGCAGCGAGTAATAGGGGGGGTATCTTTGAAGCACTATTTAATGCCTGCAGAAGAGGTCATGGGCTTACAAGGCGTCACCGTTGACGGCCTGTCATCCGCAGACGCCGGTGCGCGTTTGGCCCGGGAGGGTCTCAACAAGCTACAGGAGGCAACGAAGAAATCGTTGCCGGCCAAGTTTCTGGAGCAGTTGGCTGATCCCATGATAGTTGTTCTCATCGGCGCAGCTATCGTATCGGGGGCCCTGGGGGAAATCGCCGATATGGTGATAATATTGACCGTGGTACTGCTAAACGGGGTCCTGGGGGTGTACCAGGAAGGCAAGGCGGAAAGAGCCATTGAAGCCCTGCAGGAGATGGCGTCACCCTTTTCCCGGGTGAGAAGGGATGGCGAAGTTATACTGGTCAAATCAGAGGAGATCGTACCCGGAGACATAGTGCTGATCGAGGCCGGGGATTCGGTCCCGGCTGACATGCGCCTTATAGAAACCGCCAGCCTAAAAATTGAAGAATCGTCTTTAACCGGCGAATCAATTCCGGTGGAAAAATTCAGCAATACCATAGAAACGAATGACCGGGATGTTCCCCTGGGGGACCGGTTTAACATGGCTTATATGGGCACCAGTGTCGCCTATGGTCGGGGTGAGGGGGTGGTAGTGGCCACCGGGATGGCGACGGAGATGGGCAGGATTGCTGATATAATTGCCAAAACCGCTGATGACAGAACACCCCTTCAGGTCAGACTTGCAGGATTAAGCCGGATCCTCAGTGTAGGAGTGCTGGCAGTTTGTGTTTTTATCTTTATCTTCAGTGTCCTCCAAAATGGTGGGTTTTCCGGGGGACACGTATTTGAGATGTTTATGATTGCCGTCAGCCTGGCAGTGGCCGCCATTCCCGAAGGCCTGGTGGCGGTGGTGACTGTGGTATTATCCGTCGGAGTAACCAGAATGTCTCAGCGCAATGCCATCATTCGCCGGCTGACAGCGGTTGAGACCCTGGGCTGTACCCAGATTATATGCTCCGACAAAACCGGAACCCTCACCCAAAACCGGATGACGGTGGTAGAGTCATACGGTGAACCCACCTCCCTGCTTATGGCCATGGCTCTGTGCAATGATGTGCAGGTATCGGAACAAGGTGCGGTGCTGGGGGAGCCAACCGAGTGCGCTCTGGTCGATTATGCCATCCGCCATAACCATAACAAGCATGTGTTGGATAAGGAGATGCCCCGGCGGGGCGAAGCTCCTTTTGATTCGGACCGTAAGATGATGTCAACGGTCCACGAGAAGCCGGAAGGAGGCTATGTCCAGTACACCAAAGGCGCGCCTGACGAGATCATAAAGGCCTGTACCCTTATTAGTACTCCCAACGGTATAGAAGAGTTGACCGAGGACCGGCGTCAGGAGCTCCTCTCCCAGAACCGGAGAATGGCCAGCAGGGCTCTACGGGTTCTGGGTTTTGCCACCCGGGAATACGGAGACCTGCCGGAAAGCTTTTCTCCGGAGCGCTTGGAGCGCGATCTGATCTTCATCGGGCTTTCGGGTATGATTGACCCTATAAGGCCTGAGGTTCTGGCATCGATAGAGCAATGCCGCCAAGCCGGGATACGCCCCATCATGATCACCGGCGACCACAAGGACACAGCCGTAGCCATAGCCAAAGAGCTGGGGATCCTGACCGATGCAGGCCAGGCCATCACCGGTCAGGAATTATCTCTGATTCCTGAGAAACACTTCCAGGAGCAGGTGGATAAGTATTCAGTATATGCCCGGGTGCAGCCGGAACACAAGGTGCGCATTGTAACGGCCTGGCGGAAAAAGGGAAAGATTACCGCCATGACGGGGGATGGTGTCAACGATGCACCGGCCTTGAAAACTGCTGACATTGGTGTCGGCATGGGGATTACCGGCACAGATGTCACAAAAAATGTGGCGGATATGGTGCTGGCCGACGATAATTTCGCTACTATCGTGTCGGCAGTGGAGGAAGGGCGCCGGATATATGAAAACATCCGCAAGGTGGTTCAATTCCTGTTGGCCTCCAACCTCAGTGAGGTGGTAGCCATATTTGTGGCCATGCTCTTTAATGTTCGCCTGTTTGCACCGATTCATATACTGTGGATAAACCTCATTACCGACACATTTCCGGCGGTGGCACTGGGCATGGAAGCCTCCGAAGCAGATATTATGAAGCGTCCCCCCCGCGACCCCGGAGAAGGGATCTTCTCCAATGGGGTTGGATTCAATATCATATATCAAGGATTGATTATTGCTGCATTAACCCTCTTGTCCTTTTTCATCGGCTATGCCCAATCCCATGCTACCGGCATGACCATGGCATTTTTAACCCTTTCTATGTGTGAGATCTTTCATTCCCTTAATATGCGGTCTCTCTCCGGATCCATATTTAACATAAAGGGACACAACCCGTACCTCTGGGGCGCCATGCTGCTCTCTTTCCTGCTGACATTGGTGGTGATTTATGTTCCGGGATTGAATACCGCTTTCCGGCTGGTGGCCTTATCTGCCGGTGATTACCTGACGGCTACTGCGGTGGCTTTCGCGGTAATACCTGTTGTTGAAGCGGTCAAATTGGTCCAGCGTGCCAGTAGAAGGACCTAGGCCACGAGGGCGGTTTGGTGTAAAAGCGAAATGACAGACGAGGTGAAAAAGGGGCAGTTTTCACTCAAAACAGTGTCTGCCATATTGCCCAGCCGAATTCCAAGGCGATCAGAATGATGATCATCCACTCCAGGAAGTTGGAGTGCTGGATGTTAACCTCATCGCTCAGCATCGTATAGTTGCGGTGAATAACGTCCAGCTTCCGCTGCACGCTCTCGGTCCACTGGCTGGTGCGCAGCACATTCAGGGTTACAGCGTAGACGCGAGCATAATAAACATCTTCGGTGATCTTGATCAGGTTTTGAATTTTTTCAATGGTTTCGGTGATCTCCGCATGTACCTCCATCAACTGGTTCATGATCAGGTGGTATTTTTTCAGGCGCTGCAGTCGCGACATACGGTCGGCTGAGTCGATATGTTCGTACATACTTTCCATCTGTAAAGAGAGCCGGGTATCGTAGAAACGCAGTTGCATCAGCTGAGCATTGGCATACTCGATCAGATCGGCCAAATCCGTGGGATCTTCCGTATCACAAAGCCAGGCGGTATCCCAGGATACAATGGCAAAGTCATCACTGCTGTAGCTCAGGGAGTTTTTCAGGATCTCATTGCGTATGGCGGGGCTGAAGTCGATTTTTTCCCCCATAAGAACGGCCACCGGGTCGGAGTCAGGGTCCGGGGCCGAGGTCCAGTACAGGTTGTAGTCTTCATAAAATTCAGGATCTATGGCCTCAGCTTCCACAGAGTTACCGAAGATTTCCTTCACAGTGTTCAAATAGCCTGCAAAGATGCTGTCCAGCCCTCTTTGGTCGGCAAAATGCAGTGATAGTCTTTCCAGAGCCCCCCGTTCATCGGTATTTCTCTCATAGTGCAGGCAGATGCTGATGGTGCCGATGTCATAGATCTTGGCCCGGGCCGAGAAATGCAAGTCCCCCCATTCTTCCGTTGGGACCCTGGCCGGATCAAGGTTCAGCAGCAGGGGGCGCGCTTCCATAATTATGGATTTTGTTTTCACCCGGGAGAAGCGTACCCTGCTTATGCTGTGGCTTTCCGACAAATACTGTTCCAACTTGTCCACATCAACCTCACTTCCAGTTTCATAGACCCGGTAAAACCTTAATGATAATGCCATCCCGGTTCCCCCTTTGCAGCTTGAGATGTAAACCGGACTACTTGTCAATTAGCATAAACGATAACCATATCTTTATGCTATAATTTGACTACACCAACTTATTGTTGTGGGGGGCAATACCATGACCAAGATGAAATTCTGTCCCCAGTGCGGGCACCGTTTGGCGCCAACCCGGATTCAACAGCGGGAGTACCTGGCCTGTGAATCAGAGGTCTGTAACTATGTTTTCTGGGACAACCCGCTGCCGGTGGTTGCGGCTCTGGTCGAATATGAAGGAAATGTCCTACTGGCTCGCAACAAGGCCTGGCCCCCCAAGATGTACGGCCTGATCACCGGGTTTCTCGAAAAGATGGAAACTCCGGAGGAAGCGGTTCTAAGGGAGGTTAAGGAAGAACTGGGTCTCGATGCGGAGATTGTAGAACTGATCGGGCTCTATCCGTTTTATGAGCAGAATGAGTTGATAATTGCTTACCATATTCGGGCCCGGGGTGAAGTAACAATGGGGAAGGAACTGGCTGAGGTTAAAGCCGTTCCGCCGGTGAAGTTAAGACCGTGGGCCTTTGGAACCGGCTTTGCTGTTCAGGATTGGCTAAAAAAGAGAGGGATAGGGTAAAACCTTATCCCTCTTTTCTCGGCAGAATATCTGCTTCTTATTTATACATGGGTTCTCGCTCTCAGTCATGATGTAAGCTAGGGTCCTGCAAGCGAGGATTAGTTCGGTTTCCTTTCATCTTCGCGATCTCTTCATCACGCAGTATTCTACTGAAGGCTCGGCGACCATGGAGCGGGGCAGTTCCTGCCGGATTCTACACTGCGGGGGACCTT
>LFRU01000112.1:15011-38913 GCA_001512495.1 Syntrophothermus sp. DTU052
GTAGCATTGGGGGGATAGAATAAGAAAAGGGAGCTGCTATACTCCCCCTTCATATCTACTGTATCTCTTTCTTGTCTAACCATGTTCTCTGGTGTATCAGCCCCAGCATAGGTGACTGCTGCTTGTTGGTTAACGCGGTTGTTCCTATGCGTTGGCTTCCTTCTCTCTCTTCATTTTAGCAATCTCTTCATCTCTCAGTTTTCTCCGGAGGGCTTTCCCCACATTGGAGCGAGGAAGTTCCGAACGGAATTCAATGCTTCTCGGGACTTTATAGGCCGCCAGGTGCTCGCGACAGTAGGCAATTAACTCTTCTGCGGTTACTTCAACATCTGCAACCGGCTGCACGAAGGATTTCACAGTTTCACCGCGATACTCGTCCGGTATACCTATGGTAATGGCGTCTTTTACCTTGGGATGTTTGAAAAGGACTTCGTCTATTTCGCGGGGATAAATGTTATATCCGCCGGCGATGATCAGGTCCTTGGAACGGTCGACAATAAAGATGTAGTAATCCTCATCCATATAGGCCAGGTCGCCGGTCCGCAACCAGCCGTCCTTCAGTTGGTTGGCGGTTTCTTCCGGGTTATTCCAGTAGTGGGACATAACCAGGGGTGACTTGATCCAGATTTCGCCCGTTTCTCCCTGCTTCACCGGTTCACCGGTATTAATGTCAATGATTTTCACATCAGTATCCGGGTAGGGTATGCCTATACTCAAGGGCTTCTTGACTCCTTGAATGGGCTGGGTGATCCCCAGAGAGGTGGTCTCGCTCATACCCCAACCTTCGCTGAGGAAGATGTTAAGATCATTGGCTTTTTGAATGAGCTGTAACGGGCAGGGTGCAGCCCCGTTGTTAATCAGGGCGAAGCGCTTCGCCAGGTTAAGTTCTTCAACCCGGGGGTGGTTAAGCACGGCCTGCAACATGGTTGGTACACAAGGCCAGAAGGAAAACTCGGGAAACGCCGCAATGGTATTCAGTACCTCTTCGACATCAAACCGTGGCAGGATAACCTGGGTGGAAGCGCTCTGTACAGAGTAACACATGGCTACCACTTCTCCATAAACATGGAAATATGGCAGGGTGCAGAGTACAAACCGCCTGGAGGTTGGTATGCGCGCGATAACCCCGCTGCCCCACATTTCTACCATATAGCTGGCCGCTACCACGTTGCGGTGGGTCAGAACCGCACCTTTGGGAACGCCGGTAGTGCCGCCGGTAAACTGAATGATGGCCGGATCGGTGGGGACAATGGGAACGCGGGGTGGGACGGTGTTGGTGCTCTGTTCCAGGAGTTCGGAAAAATGATGCCAGCCATCCGGGAGTCCTAGTTCTTCCCGAGTGCTGGTGGGGGCAGCATCGACAAAATCGGTGATCCTGGTGATCACCACCAGGGGGATACTAACGATCTCGCATACGGCTTTAACGTTGGGAAGAACCATATCAAAGGCAAACAATCCGGTTATTCCGGTGTTCTCCACACAGAATTGCAGTTCATCCTTGGTGTACATGGGATTAAGGTTGACTACGATTGCTCCCACCGTGAGCAGCGCCCAGTAGGCAATAACGAACTGCGGTGAATTGGGCAGGTAAATGCCAACCCGATCACCCTTCTTGACCCCCAGTTCGATCAGCTTATTTGCCAGGCGGATAACTGTGATGTGCAGATCCCAAAAGGTAATCTCCGTACCGTAAAACCAAGTGGCCGCTTTGTCTCCCTCCACATTGGCCGTGTTGCGCAGTATCTCCGTGGCCGGGAAATTGGGATAATTAATACTGGGCAGAACCACAGGGTCATAATAACGCAACCAAGGCCTTTTCGCTAATAACTCCTCCGAAATAAGCAAATCATTAACCTCCAAT
This sequence comes from Syntrophothermus sp. DTU052, assembly GCA_001512495.1. GTDB lineage: Bacteria > Bacillota > Syntrophomonadia > Syntrophomonadales > DTU052 > DTU052. The sequence continues at coordinate 16,873 of LFRU01000112.1, forward strand.
CTTATGTTGTAGATGGCAATGATGCTAAACAACTAAATAATCCATAACTCCCCCCTTTCATAACGGCAACCAATTAAGAAAAGATATAGCAGTACAAACTATTTTTCTACATATATACAATTTCCTCCAAAATCCAGAAAAATATTTTGAACATTACCACGAGGCGAAATTATCTAGAGTATTACATTCAATTACAAAAATTCGATCGATTCTTGCAAATTTCCGCGGCAAGGAAAGAGAAAGGTTCCAGGAACCGTAGAAATATAAATCATAAAGCTGCCGAGACCACGACCAAACCAAAGAGAAGATGTCTCAGACAGACTCCCACTCGAAATGCCATAATCAGATCGGGGTCGTAGTCGAGGATTTGGGAGTAATGAAATGGCTGCAAACGCAAGCAGGGGGCAGGAAGGTAAAGCTGAAGGGCACGGTTCACAGTTTTGGTTGCACCAGGGCTGTCTATAAAAGGCGGAACGACACAAAAAACGAAGGGAGTTGCTCAACTCCCCCCTCCTATCGACGGTGTCGATTTCTCATCTATAATTATGGCCCTTGCTGTGTAAGGTTACAGCTTGGTGGTCACCGATTGTGGCTGCCGGATGTTTTTTCTATGCTTTTTCTTCTTTTTCTTTCTTCATCTTGGCAATCTCTTCATCTCTCAGTTTCCTCCGGAACGCCTTACCCACATTGGAGCGTGGAAGTTCCGAACGGAATTCAATGATTCTCGGGACTTTATAAGCCGCCAGGTGCTCACGACAGTAGGCAATCAATTCTTCTGCGGTTACTTCAACATCTGCAACCGGCTGCACGAAGGCTTTCACGGTTTCGCCGCGATACTCGTCCGGTATACCCACGGTAATGGCGTCTTTTACCTTGGGATGTTTGAAAAGGACCTCGTCTATGTCGCGGGGATAGATGTTGTATCCGCCGGCGATAATTAGATCCTTGGAGCGGTCAACAATAAAGATGTAGTGGTCCTCATCCATGTAGGCCAGGTCGCCGGTCCGCAACCACCCATCCTTTAATTGTTCGGCGGTTTCTTCGGGGTTGTTCCAGTATTCTTTCATGACCAGCGGCGACTTTATCCATATTTCACCGATTTCGCCCTGTTTCACGGTCTCGCCGGTATTAAGGTCAACCAGTTTTACATCGGTATCCGGGTAGGGTATGCCTATACTCAAGGGCTTCTTGACCCCTTGAATGGGCTGGGTGATCCCCAGCGAGGTGGTCTCGCTCATGCCCCATCCTTCACTGAAGAAGATATTGAGCTTGTTGGCCCTTTCGATGAGTTCTACCGGGCAGGGAGCAGCACCGCTATTGATCAAGGCAAAGCGCTTCGCCAGCTCAAGTTCTTCAGCCCGGGGGTGGTTAAGCACTGCTGCCAGCATGGTAGGCACGCAGGGCCAGAAAGAGTATTCCGGAAATGCGGCGATGGTGTTTACGACCTCATCGGGGTCAAAGCGCGGCAGGATGACCATGGTGGAAGCACCCTGCACTGAGGTACACAAGGCCACAATTTCTCCATAAACATGGAAAAAGGGCAGAGTGCAGAGGACGCGTTTCCTGGAGGTTGGAAGGCGTCCAATTACCGAATCGCCCCACATTTCACACTGGAAGCTGGCCGCTACCACGTTCCGGTGGGTCAGGACGGCACCCTTGGGGGTTCCGGTGGTCCCTCCGGTGAACTGGATGATGGCCGGATCATCAGGCACAATGGGAATGTGTGGGGGAATTTTGTTGGTGGACTGTTCCAGGAGCTCGGAGAAATGATGCCAGCCATCCGGGAGTCCTAATTCTTCACGAGTGCTAGTCGGTGCGGCGTCAACAAAGTCAGTTATTCTGGTGACAACCACCAAGGGGATGCTGTATTCTTCCAGAACACCTTTAATTACGGGGAGGACCGTATCGAAGGTGAATAAGGCGGTCACTCCGGTGTTCTCAACACAGAATTGCAGTTCATCCTTGGTGTACATGGGATTAAGGTTGACTACGATTGCTCCTACAGTCAACAAAGCCCAGTAGGCGATGACAAATTGTGGCGTGTTGGGCAGATGAATACCGACCCTATCTCCCTTCTTTACCCCCAGCTCGATCAGCTTATTGGCCAGGCGGATTACGGTAATATGAAGATCCCAATAGGTGATCTCCGTACCATAAAACCAGGTAGCTGCTTTGTCTCCCTCCACGTTGGCCGTGTTGCGCAGTATCTCCGTGGCGGGAAAGCTGGGATAGTTGATACTCGGCTTCACAACCGGATCATAGTGGCGCAACCAGGGCCTTCTGGCTAACAATTCATCGGGAATGTACACACTATTGCCCTCCTTTTCTTTGGAAGTGGTGTTGATGGCAACAGACTATCGAATCCATAGACCACCCCTTTCCCAGACAGTAATGTGACTAACACAATACAGTAATTCTGCGTGTGAACTACTTCTTCTAGAAGGAGGACAGGTTCTCCTTCTAAACAATTAAAATATTTTGAACATCGCAATTACAGAAAAAATAAGACAAATTACGAATATTATGCCGTATTTTGGCGGCACCCCACCTCCTGGGCGGGAGAGGTAATTGCAACCACAAAGAGGTTATTCCCCGATCAACATTGCTGCAGCTTGTTTGTAAGCGGAGTATTCAGCTGTAAACAGCGATGACGTCGGCTATGCGCAGCGCCGGCTGCCGAGCCTTACCCACCCCGGACCGGGGGGCTTCTTTTTTTCTCTCTTCAGGCATTCAATTACACAACATCTGTATGCAGAAGATACCATTTTTAGAAACATGAACAAATACTTCAAGTTATTGAAAACAATATGAATTACCCAGGAAAAAATAGGTTCCGTTGCCTCCCCGGCATCAACCCCGAAAGAAATGTTTTAAAGCGCAAACAATTGGTAATAATTGACTACATGAACCAAGAGACTCCGGTTCAGATTAATAACCGGATGGGAGGACAACTGTTAAAATGCGGAATCTGGATGTGACTATTGAAGAAAGGGCTTCCGGGCCCAAGCAAATGCAAAGGAGGGTGATCGCCGCGGATGATTCAGAGGAGGCCTTTAACCAGGCCGGTAAAGCCCTGAACGTCACGGTTTCCTGGGTGGCGGGCCTGAGTTTGTTTTATCTTTTGGCGCAGATGCTGAGGTGGGTGAGCAATGGATAAGCTTAGAAAAATCGTTTATGGACTCGTGTTGGTGCTTTTAATGGGGATACTGGTGCCAATATACGCAGATGCCGTTTCAGCTCAGCCCTCCGGCAATCCGCCTTACAAAATCGTGGTGGTTAAACGCGGAGACTGCTTGTGGAACATTGCCAAGAAGGAGTGCCCCAACAGGAATGTGCGGGAAGTAGTAGATGAAATGTACAAACTGAATGAGATAGGGAAGTATATATATCCCGGGCAGCAGCTCAAAGTTCCGATTGATAATCCCAGGCCGGTTCGTTCATCAACTGCCGCCAGTCGTGGTCTGATCGGCCGGGAAATGGTATGTGTTGCTACAGCTTATACCCATACTGGAAACCGTACCGCAACCATGACCTGGCCCCAGGAGAGACGGACCATAGCAGTAGATCCGTCAGTGATCCCTCTCCGATCCAAGGTATATGTAACATGTGATTCATGGCCGAACATCAATGGAATCTATATAGCCGAAGATACAGGCGGCCTGATTAAGGGATACAGGATAGACCTGTTCATGAACAGTCGAGATCAGGCTATTCTCTGGGGACGAAGGACGGTAAAGGTCAGGATTTTGGAATAAGAATGGGAGGCATCGTGGGGAAAGAGGTCCCGGAGTCGTGTTCGGGACCTCTTTTTTGTTTGAGCAGATGTCGGCTGAGCCTATGGGTTGATAGAAACAAATCACCTAACCAGGGAGAAGACAACCCGAGGCCAGGACGTCACCCGCCTTTGCAATAAAAGGAAAACTGCTTTCGGCGTCGAATGGTATTACCAAACTAATATTGAATATTAAATATTCCACATAAGGAGTAATACGAATGTTGTTACAAATGGGGGAGAAGTTATTCATTGTATTTAATGAGGATGGCTATACCTATGGGAACTGCATACTGGTTGACGATGATATTCGAGTAGTTATCGACAGTGGAGCCGGAAGAGAACTGGCCAAGGTGCAGCCGGAAAACGTAGATATGCTGATTAATACCCATCATCATTATGATCATGTGCGGGGCAATAAGCTGTTCACCCGGGCTCAAATCCTTTTACACCCGGTAGAGCGCATCTCTATTAAATCCCTGGAAAAAGTGATGGCGATTGATGGCTGGAAGGAACTCATGCATCAGGATCTATACAACCAGGAAAGAATGGAGGAAGGAGTGGATCCTGACGCGGTTACTGAACAGTGGCGTGTGGATGGAGAAATCAATGACGGGCAGGTAATTGATTGCGGCTCTACCAAGTTCGTGGTCCTGCATACACCCGGCCATTCCAAGGGACACTGCGCATTTTATTTTCCTGATGAGGACCTGGCTTTTCTAGGGGATATCTGTTTAACCAGGGTTGGGCCCTGGTATGGTGAGGCTCATACTGACCTGAACGAGTTTATCGCTTCTATCGATCGAATTATAGAATTAAATCCGGCTGCGGTGGTAACCAGTCATGTAAACCAGGTTTTTCACAATCCCCGAGCGGCCTTAAACGAATACCGCGACCGGATACTTAAGCGGGAACAGAGGATACTGCAGCAGCTCAGGGAAACCCCCCAGACTATTGATCAACTGGTCGCGAAACACCTGATATATCGCCAGCATCCCTCACTGCCGGTTGTGTTCTGGGAGAAATCAATGCTGAGGAACCACCTGGAGCGTATGGTTAAATTGGGGCTGGTAAAAGAGCTGGAGGAAGGAGTATTTAAAGCCATCTGAAAACAGTCGTCACCGTCGGTTACAGAACACGCCAGTTCATTTTCCGGGCATGAGCTAAAAGCCTCGGCTCCGCATTGACTGCTACCGGTACACCCACCATTTCTAGCACTTTGAGGTCATCGTAGCTGTCCCCATAAGCCCGGCTCGCCTGCCAGTCAATCTCCCGGTCAGCAAAATGCTGTTTGAGCAAGTTAATTTTGGCCCGGCCGTCAATGAACTCCGCCGGCCGGCGATGGTCATAAACCCCTTTGCAGAGGGGTAGCTCTACCCCTATAACACAATCAAAACCCAGATCTTCGCCCACAAATCTTAACAGCCCGGCATGAGCTCCCGACAGCAGAACTGTATAATAACCCTCATTTTTGGCGGCCTTAATCTCCTCGATTACCACCGGGTTGAAAAAGTTTTTGAGATTGGGGTAAGCAAGCCCAAAAAACGTTATTATCTCTTCGCCGGTCATTCCGGTAAAGATTCGATTGAATCTGTGCATAACTCGTATCTTCATGTGTTCCCGGGACAGCTTTCCGGTTTTCCATAGTATCAGATGAGGAAGAGTGGAGAACAGTGTTCTGAAATACCTGATTCGGGAGCGCTTTTGCCTGATCCAGTCTTTACCCAGGCAGGGCAGAGTTTCTCTGGTAGTCAATGTGCCGTCAAAATCAAAAATGGCGACTTTCACAGTGGTCCCCCGCTTTCCAAACGATGGCACCAGGAGTTGTTATCACTCCCGGCACCAGCATTATTCTTCCAATGCTTTGTGGTAGTTTGAGAGATAATTGGAAAATTATGCATAGTATACCGGCGGAGTCGTAAATAAGTCAAGGGGAGTAAACCAGATGATACTGCTGCGATGTGAAGTAGTGAGATTACATTTGGCCAAAATCTACTGCTAGGGCATGCCGGCCCCTGCTTTCCCGCCAGGCCGGCGATCAAAGAACTATTCCAGACATTTGCTGATGATGTCCAGTGACCTGAGCAAGGATTCTTCCTCGCCGCCGATAGCCTCTTTTATCATCTGATTGAACCTGGTTCCGGCATCGAGCACCCTTTCAGCCAGTTCACGACCTTTGCTGGTCAAGAAAACGCGAATAACCCTGCGATCCTCGCGATCAAGCTGCCGTTTTACTAATTCCATACCCTCCAGCTTGTCGACCATAGTAGTAAGCGACGAGTTTTCAATCTGCGCCCGGTTGCCAATCTCGGTCAAGGTTGAGCCGTCCTTTAACAGCAGGCTCAGGATGATAAAGGATTGAGCCACGTTTATTCCGAATTCCCCGTATTCGGAAGTCAGGTATCGTTCCACCTTTTTGTTGGTGGCTTTTAATTTGAAACAGATAAAAGTAGTGAAGTCTTCCAATTGTATTCTTCCCTTCTTGATCTCCTGATACAGGTTAGTTTATCATAACCCCGGTGGGCGTCAACAGCATGAATTGGATTAACCTGGAAGGACTCAACCCGCGTAAAAATTAGCGGAATCACTTCCTCCAGCAAGAAAGTAATCCCGCCAATTCATTTTATTGTTAATAAGTTAGATCAAGGACACGCTATCCTGGTTTTCCTCGGCCCGGTCGTTCAGTCGGACTTTTAGATACCTTTGGCCATGCCGGTCAACTCCAGCAAACAGGCCTTGAACGTGCTTTTTATTGGTTTCCCGAAGCGCCTCTTCTATGCTGAGTATCTGCCCGTTGTTCAGTTGGATACCGGTTACCCTCCGATGAGCAGCACCGGTATTAGAGTCTGATGACATGGTATTCCTCCTTTCATTTTTGTTTTGCATTTCCCAAGCGGAGATTCCGCATGCTGCAGTATGCAATCCATAACGCAAACCATTGCCTGACCGCTAACATAAAATGTAGTCGGGGGGATCTGAGTGCTGAATTCCAAGAGAACGCTGGAATCAATTCTGGCTCTGGACATCATTAAGACTCTAATCCGAGCCAATACCATAGAAATCAGCCGACTTAACACCACCATAGCCCTGCTGATCAAGGCCGGAGTGGCTTTTGACCTGGAATTTACCCCCGGAACCCAAAGGATAGCCTCTTCGGCACAGTTGACAATCTTTATCAATCCCACAACTACCCTGGGTTTTACCTTCCAGTTTCAGGAAGGCACTCTGCCGGGTTAGCCGGGGATTAGGTGATATGTTAATATTTTGATACGGGATTTATTACTCACGAGGGAGATTGCTCCGGCTTGAGTTCTGAAAATCGCTATAAAACGTGGAGCGGTTGAAGTAGAGCAATGAGGATATTGATTTAATCCAGGTTTGGAAGCCAGGGGCGTAACCCCTTGAAACAACAACCCTTTGCTGCACTGACTATCGACTGCGGTTCATCAAATTGGGGGGAGGTATTACTTGTGGATCAACATAGAATAAGAGAACAAGGCCGGTGGGGTATGGTTGCCGGGGTACTGGCGGTAGTGTTGATGATGGGGTTATTTGTATCCGGGTGTGATACGATAGCTGATTCACCCGGAGGGAAGGAGACAGTGACCCTCTACTTTGGAGATAAGGACGCCATGTACCTGGTGCCGGAGACCAGAACCATAGACAAAAAGGATGGGACCCTGGAGGCAGCGGTAATTGAAGAACTGCTGAAGGGGCCGCAGAAGGAAGGCTCGGTTCCAACTATTCCCGAGGGAACTAAGGTGCTGTCCTTAACAGTTGTTAATGGTGTGGCCAATGTGGATTTCTCGAAAGAGTTTCAGACCAGGCACCGGGGAGGATCGGCAGGAGAGATAATGACCATATACTCGGTTGTCAATACCTTAACCGAGCTCCCGGGGGTAGAAAAGGTCCAGTTCCTGCTGGAGGGAGATAAACTGGAATCCATACTGGGACATATGGACACCACAGTGCCCATTGAACCAGATTCCAATCTGGTGGAAAAGTAGAGTTCCACTACTATACCCACAGGTTATACGAAGAGCGGGATACCGCTCTTTTTTAATCGATGCCGGCTGCATGAGCCATTAACTGAGCTGATGGGGGCCGGCTTTCCCCAACATGATATCCTGTTGTCGGATGAGATTGACCTTTTACACAGAGGGCCATGGTATTGGTGGTGTCGGCAGTGATATCGATTTCGGGATACTGCTGTACTGGGAGGATAACCCTGAGGTTGTATACCGTGGCAATACCGCCGACAAGAGCCTGGAACCTGCATAAATCTTGACTAATTAAGATCTGTATGGTATTGTTTGATCGAATTCCAGAGTATTATTATCTATATCGGGAACCCTGGAAAGCCTGCAAAAAAGAAACAATACATTATCTAGGGGACGACAACATGTGTTTTGCAGGTTTATGAAGGGGGCCCACCACAAATCTTGGAGCCTGAAGTAATTCATTCTGGCCAACATCAGTTGTGTCTGCTGGAAGCTCAAAACGTATCATTTAATAATCAAATACCGACCTTATGTCAAAACCGCTGAATTCCTGGAGACAGGGAGCGGGGGACCCAAATTAAGGGGTGAATCCGGGTTTTCCGGTAGGGCTAACCCTCGGCCCGAACCCGTCAGCTAACCTCGTAAGCGTTGGAAGGGAGACCGGAGTCATGGCATTTAATTAACCAAAGGTTTTCTTTGGTTAATTTTTTCTCCATTTATCACAATGCCTCTAGCCAACTGATTAACCGGATCTACTGACTTCCGGGCCTTTCTGATGTAACATTCCGAGAGAAATATAGAGAAAGAGAGTGATGTGCATGAGAGAGAAAAAGGCTTTTGATGATTTCAGGCAGCAGGCTTTGATCAGAGCTGAACAATTAAGCCGGGATGCACTATCGTATATGAGGGAGGCAGAGGCTGTAGAAACCGGCTTAACGACTTATGAAAGAGCGAAAGTTCGCAAGGAGCAGATCCTGGATTATCTGGGCGGAAGCCATCAGGATTGGGATGACTGGCGCTGGCAGCTAAAGAACCGGATTAAAGATGCCGGGGCACTGGCTGATATCCTGGGTATGGGAGAGGTGGAAAAGAAGCGGGTAGAAAAGGTTGGCAAGATGTTTCGCTGGGCAATATCTCCCTACTACCTGAGCCTGGTACCTGATGAATACCATGATAATCCCATCTTCCGCCAGGCGGTTCCCGATATACGTGAACTGGATGAAGGGGGAAGTCTGGATCCCATGAATGAAGCTTTCACTTCGCCCGCGGCCTGCGTTACCAGGCGGTATCCTGACCGGTTGATAATAAATGTTACCAACCAGTGTGCTATGTTCTGCCGTCACTGCCAGCGGAGGCGCAACATCGGCGAGAATGACCACCATGCGAAGAGTGGCGATATTGCGGACGCCATCGCTTATGTGGCGGAGAATCGCGAGATAAGGGATGTGCTGATTACCGGCGGAGATGCACTGCTGCTGAATGACCGGTACCTGGAGTGGATACTTGGTGAACTGCACCGGATCCCCCATGTGGAGATCAAAAGGATAGGAACCAGGACTCCGGTGACCCTTCCCCAAAGGGTGACCCCTGAGTTATGCGAGGTGCTTCGTCGTTATCCGCCCGTATATGTCAATACGCAGTTTAACCATCCTCTGGAAGTTACTCCGGAAGCACGTGACGCGTGCAGCCGATTGGCGGAGGCCGGGGTAGTCCTGGGAAATCAGGCGGTGCTGTTAAAGGGCATAAACGATTCGCCCACGGTAATGAGAAAGCTGAATCATGAACTGCTGCGCATTCGGGTGCGGCCATACTACATCTTTCATGCCAAGGAAGTACGGGGTACCCGACACTGGCAGACCAGCATCTGTACCGGCTTGAGCATAATGGAGTCCCTGCGGGGTCATACTTCAGGATTGGCAGTCCCCACTTATATCCTGAATGCTCCGGGCGGCTATGGCAAAATACCGGTTATGCCCAATTATATCCTGGATATGCAGGATGACATGGTGACGCTCAGAACCTGGGAGGGGAGAGTTTTTGAGGTTTACAATGAGCCGCCCCGCAGCGAGGAGGATCTCCTGCCAAATCATGATGAGATGACCGGCTGATGGCCCAGGGTTTTTCACCAACTGGGAAGAAAACATTAATAGAAGGTTTGTTTTATAACGGGGTGTGAGATAAAGAAGACCCTACTACCAGACAACTGGAGGGGGCCTTCTTTTTTGTTCTGTTCAGCGGCCGGGTTACAGATGATGCCAATGGTTAATTTGAGGACTTTTGTTAATTGGCTGTTCTTTTTGTAAACTGATTAAGAAGTATATTAAGACAAAGGAGTAGTTCTCTTTTTAATGTTTTGGCTGTCAATTTGTATATTTGCTGTTGCCTTCTGCACCGTATGAAATCGAGTGAGGTTTCGGGTTATGAGATTTAATTATGGACTGGATGAGATGCCCCCCTGGGGGCCATGGCTGGTCTTTGGCCTGCAGTGGTTTATATTGGCGGTTCCACCTCTCATTATTCTGGGCAAGGTGGTGGCCGGCCTGCAGTTTGCAGATGTTGAGGGCCAGGTTTTGTACCTGCAGCGGCTATCGCTGGTGACGGGGCTAACCCTGATCGCGCAGATCCTGTGGGGACACCGCCTGCCATTGATTCTCGGACCTTCCTCCGTATTGCTGGTAGGGATGATAGCCAGTCAAACTCGCGTCATCGATGCCATATACTCCTCTATTCTATTGGGGGGAGTATTTACCGTACTGCTGGCCGTTACCGGTTTATTTGGGAAACTGGTCCGGTTCTTTACTCCCCGGGTAATAGCTGTCATCCTCCTGCTGGTTGCAGTAATGCTGACACCGACTATTTTGAATCTTATCATCAGTGAAGGTACGGAAATATCTGTACTCGCCAACCTGGTTTTTGCCCTGGTGATGCTGGCTGTTACTTTTCTAGCCCACCGGTTTTTGTCGGGCTTCTGGAAGTCTTCCTTGATGCTCTGGTCTCTCATCGCCGGGTGGTTGACCTTTACGGCCCTTTTCGGCTTCCAGAATGAGGCCTTGACCGCCATTGATTGGGGGGTGGTTTATCCGGGATCCCCGGAGCTTCATTTTACTTTTGATTCAGCGGTATTTACTGCTTTTCTTATCTGTTTCCTGGCCCTTTCCTTAAACGACCTGGGTTCAATGCAGGCAGTGGGAGAAATAGTCAAGCCTCCCGGGATGAAGAGAAGAATCACCCGGGGGCTGTCGGTTACCGGTTTTGGCAACATTGTGTCCGGGCTGATGGGGGTTATCGGCCCCGTAAATTTTTCCGGCAGCCCGGGGGTGATAGTTTCCAGTAATTGTGCCTCCCGCTTTACTTTGATTCCCGCGGCTCTGGGTTTGATAGCAGCCGCGTTTATACCCGCTTTTATGGGGATTATCGCCATGATCCCTTCGGTGGTGGTCGCCGTGATCCTGATCTATATCATGTCGATGCAACTGGCAACCGGATTGCTGGTGGCTGTGGAATCCATGCAAAAGCCGAATCTCGAAAATTTACTGGTTATCGGGCTGCCGCTTATGCTGGGTACCGTGATCGCGTTTTTACCCGCGGAGGTAGTCAGTACTTTCCCTGCGGCTATGAGACCGCTACTGGGGAATGGTTTTATAATTGGGTTAGCAGCAGCGTTGTTCATGGAACATGTGGTGCTTCCCCGGGGTGACTACCGGAACCCGGATCAGAATGGACCACCTGCTGCAGCCGCGGACGCTGATCATTCCGGGGAATAAGCGCCGGTGTTAAAGAGCCGACCCCGGCGCCGCCGGGTGACAGGGAACAAAGGCCTGTCGGCCGCGTTTTGCGAGCAGGCGCCCCCGGGGATTGCAGGGACTTCGCTGGGTGTATGACGAGGCCGGACCAACCTGAAGGATCCGGAGGGGATAACTTGAAGATCCTGGTAGATGCTGACGCTTGCCCCAGATCTGTGCTGCAGATCTGCAGGTCAGTGGGACAAAAATACGCGATTCCAGTATGGACGGTGGCCAGTTTTAATCACCATATCACCTCGGACCACCATGTGGTTGTCGGCAATGATTCCCAGGAGGTTGATATCAAGGTGATCAACCTGACTAAGGGCGGGGACGTGGTGGTCACCCAGGACTGGGGTCTGGCGGCCATGGTCCTCAGCAGAGGGGCTCGCTGTTTAACCCCGACTGGTCGGGAATACCGCCCCGACCGCATTGATTTCCTGCTGGAGGAGCGGGAGGTTAAAGCGAAAATTCGCCGCACAGGCGGCAGAACCAGAGGGCCCAAAAAGAGAACCGGAGCCGATGACAAGCGTTTTGAAGCCTGCCTTTTGAGGATTATCGCCGACACCGTTAACAATACGTAAAGGCGGACCGCGCGGTGCGGCTTAGATTAAAGCAAAGCGGCGCAAACCGCAGGAAGGCCGCCATTTTCAGCTTGCATAATATTTCGCTGCCCGTTTTCACCCCGCTTTACACGTTCTCATTATTGCTGCCAGATAATGAAAGCAATAATCTCGTACTATAAACCTCTACTATGTGGTTGTTTAATCCTTTAGGGGAGAGAAGGAAGGTAATGGGATGGAGTTGCCACGCTATGCTGAGGTGGATTTGTCAACCGGGGAGATAAAGGATTACCCGATATCCAGGGATTGCTTTGAGTGTTATCTTGGGGGGAAGGCTCTGGCAGCCAGGATACTTTATGATGTGCTCCCGCCCGGAGTTGCTCCCCTATCGCCTGAGAATGTCTTGATAATCAACACCGGACCGCTTACCGGAACCGGAGCACCCTCCTCCGGTCGTTTTAATGTGACCACCAAGAATGTGCTGACTGGTGGGATTGCTTCTTCCAACTGCGGGGGAGCTTTGGGGGCAAGGCTTCGCCGGGCCGGCTATGAAGGACTTATAATCCGCGGACGGGCCGCGAGCCCCTCCTTTATCGAGGTAGTAGATGGCCAAATCAGAATAAGGGATGCGTCGGACCTGTGGGGTTTGAATACCGAAGAGACCCGGTTACGATTTGGCCGGGAATATGGGACCCTGGTGATCGGCCCCGCCGGGGAGAATCAGGTCAGGTATGCCTGTGCCGTATCGGGGGAGCGGGTAATCGGGCGCTGTGGAGTTGGAGCCGTCATGGGCAGCAAAAACTTAAAGGCGGTGGTTGCAGCCGGGAAAAAGAAAATCCCCCTGGCCGAACCCGAAGCTTTCCGGGAGTTTAGCCGTAGGTGGGTCAAGCTCCTGCAGGCGCATACGAGTACAGGAGAAATCCTGCCCCGCTACGGTACTGCCAACTTTGTCCGGAAAATGAACGATGCGGGGATTTTGCCCACCCGGAACTACCAGCGGGGAAAGTTCGAGGAAGCGGACAGGATTTCCGGTGAATACCTGGCGGAAAAGCACCTGGTCCGAAATTCGGGGTGCCCCGGCTGTCCCATCCGCTGTGAACGCAGGGTGATGTTGGGGGATAAGGAAGTCAAGGGACCGGAGTATGAAACCCTGGGAATGCTGGGCTCCAATCTGGAAAATTCGGATCTGGAAATGATAAAAGCCTGGAATCACCAGGCCGATCTTTTGGGGCTTGACACCATATCCCTGGGGAGCATTCTGGGCTTTGCCATGGAACTGCAGGAACGGGGCATTAAGGATTTCGGCCTGCGTTTCGGGGAGACTGCCGGGATCGCTGAAGTCATAAACAAGATAACCTACCGGGAGGGTGAGTACAGCGATCTGGCTGATGGAGTCAAAGCCCTGGCCGATAAGTACGGGGGACGGGAATTTGCCATTCACAGCAAGGGGTTGGAGCTCGCGGCATATGATCCCCGCAAGGCGGTAGGTATGGGGCTGGGCTATGCCACGGCCAACCGGGGCGGGTGTCATCTGAATGGAGGTTACCTGGTCTTCCTGGAAGCACTGGGACCGCTGTTTATCGACGCGCTGACGGATAAAGGCAAACCGGCCTTGGCCGTACTCTTTCAAAACGGGATGGAGGCCATATCAGCCGCCGGGTCCTGCCTGTTTACATCGTTTACCCTGGTACCCGATTTGATTTATAAAATGAACCCTGGCGGAGCAGCACTCAAGCTGCTGGGGAAATCGATGATTGGCAGCCGCTTTCTGCTGGAAAGAACAGGAGGACTTTTACCCTACCTCCTGCCGTTCAACAGCCTTTACCTCTTTCCTCATGCCCAGGCTGTACGGCTGGCTACCGGGATTAAGATGACCACCGGAAAGTTCCTGCAGCTGGGCGAGCGTTCTTTTAACATGGAGCGGGTGTTTAATATCCGGGAGGGCATAAACGGCACGGAAGACAGTCTGCCCCGGCGGCTTACCGACGAGGCTATGGATCCGGCTCGTTCCGACAGCAAGGTGGACCTCTCTGCAATGCTGCCGTTGTATTACAAGATCAGGGGATGGGATAAAGCAGGGCAGCCGACCACCAATAAACTGAGGCAATTGCAGATCGTGGTCTGAAGCAGCGGGAAGAGGAGCGATTCCGAGTAAAACCGATATGTCTTCGGCACGAATCACATGCCCGCGTTTGAAGGCTCTTCGCCTCACCTGCCCCGGGATGATCTCGGTTATATCATGACACAGGGTCATTCCCACTGCCTCAGTTGTCGGTATCTTGCGCATATGTTCCTCCTTCGTCTACCGGCAATGATGCTACAAAGCTTCAACCCGGCAGGGGACATAGCGGTGCAGCGGAGTAGCGGCAAAGCGATCCCGGTTCGTATTCTTGGTCAGGCGGTTGGCGTTGGCTCCGTACTTTTTACCCTTGTACACCAACCCAAAGCCGTGCGGCATTATAACCTGCCCTTTACGGGTAGCATCCGTAACCTCCAGTTCAATCTCCTCCGAACCGGCTTCCGTGATCACCCTCACCATCTGACCATCAGTGAGCCCAAGATCTTCGGCATCCTGTGGATTCATGGCCAGGGTGCAGGCTCTCCGCCCCCGGTTCCACTCCGGATTGCGCATGAGGGTGTTGGCGTTCATATCCATGTGGCGTCCCGCCTGGAGAATCAGGGGGTAATCCGGATTTGGTTCCAGGGCCTTCTTTTCGTTCTCAGTAGTTATCGACAGCAGCCAATCTTTCATCTCCGGGATGTAAACATGGATCTTACCGTCCTCCGTTTTCAGCGCTTCCATGTTCTTGTCCGGATCCACCCGGCCTATCCATAATCCCTCCGGGTGATCCAGTATGGCTTGGAAGATCTCCTCGCCCATCGTCGGGCCCGGCGTAAAGCCTACCCGGGCTGCATTTTCCCGGTGCGACTTGGGCATGGTCTGCAGCATGCCCCACAGAGAGGCCAAATTAACGGAACCCAACACTCGTCCCAGAGTCTTGGCCAGGATAAAAGGCATCATACCCGCCGCTTTTGGATTGGCCTGCACGTATTTCATCAAGGCCTGGCCGAACTCCAGGCGGCTTCGGGATGCAGCCTTGTGCAGCTCGTCGGGAATAGGTGGTATCAATCCCATGCGATCGGCCAGCCGCACCCAGACCTCGCCGGCTTCGATCGGTTCTCCATCAGGTTTGACTATGGGGCGGCGCATCTGGAAAAAGACCTCCGGGAAGGTGTGGGGGAAGAAGGTTCCATCCCACGATTCATAGGCTGACCGGGCTGGAAGGACATAATGGGACAAGGCTGCGGTTTCGGTCATGGCCAGTTCGACGGTCACCAGGAGGTCAAGCCGGCTGAAGGCTTGCTCATAGGCAGTGGTATCGGCGTATGAGCGCAGAGGATTGGAGCCGCAGATTAAAACTGCGCGCAGGCGCTCCGGGTGGTCGCTCATAATCTCTTCCGGCATGACATTGGGGG
Source organism: Syntrophothermus sp. DTU052 (assembly GCA_001512495.1). Lineage (GTDB taxonomy): Bacteria > Bacillota > Syntrophomonadia > Syntrophomonadales > DTU052 > DTU052. The sequence continues at coordinate 32,468 of LFRU01000112.1, forward strand.
GGTAGGCCCCTAAAATAGCGGGAAAGTCAGTGGCCAGTGTTCGCCAGGCTTTGGGATCACGCTCGTCGGAATGAGAACCCAGAGGCATCAGCCAACCGGGAAGAACATTTCCCCCGCGTACGAACCAGCGCCCGCAGATGGCCAACAGAATCATGTGCAGGTAGCTGGTCAGGGTGCTGTGACGGTTCATGAAGATGCCGAGGTCCGGGTGCATGGACGTCTTGCGCGTAGCGATCAAGCGGCAGACCTCACGCACCTGCTCGTAGTCCAGTTCGCAGAACCCCACCGCCGACCGGGTATCAAAATCCTGGAACCAGGGTTTGATAAGTTCGAATCCATTAACGTATTTATCGATATAATCCTGGTTATGCCAACCTTCCTGAAGAATGATGGCGATCATGGCCCGGGTCAGGAGGGCATCGGTTCCCGGCCGGAGCGCCAAATGGATATCGGCCCGCTCCGCAGTCTCCGACCTGCGCGGGTCAATGACCACCAGGAGCTTATCCGGATTGCGGGAAAACTCGGTGAGAACACGACGGGTCTGGGGAATCTGATGGCTCATCCAGCCATTCCAGCCAATTGCCAGGAGGAGATCGCTCTCATGATGGTCGGTGCCGGTAAACATATACTGGCGGCCGAAACTTCTTCCGGCTACCCACTGAACCCCGCCGAATTCCTGGGCGGCGGCACTATAAAGCCACTTTGAACCTAAAGCCCGCAGCAGCCGCACTCCAAAGCCTGCCTCAAAATGGCACCCCTGCCCTCCGGCTCCCATGTAGGCCAGCGAACGAGGTCCATAGGTATCCAGGATCTTACGCAGTTTCTCCGCTATCTCGTCAATCGCCTGCTCCCAGGAAATGACCTGGAATTCACCGTTTACCTTCTTCAATGGGTGGGTTAATCGATCCGCATGGTGCTGGTGATAAGGAACGTTCAGTCCTTTGCGGCAGACATAGCCTTCGCTGCGCGGGTTGTCCTTGTCCGGTCTTACCTTCACCATGCGATTGTCTTCGACCAGGATCTCCAGGCCGCAGTTCTGGGGACACAGTACACATCCGGTTTTATACCATTCACCCACTTCTATTCCCCCTCGGTTCCAACATCTTTATTTGTATACTAATATTCCAAAATTAAGTTGTCAACAAAAAGACCTCCCCATGAACGTTGATGGAGTCAATGGGAAAGTAAGGAACTATGTACGCAGGATTGCGCTCCGAGGGAAGTCGCTGCTCGAACGGTTGTAACCGAGTGAGGAGACTGTGTACACAGGATAGGGCCGAGGATGTAGCCCCCTGAAGCCGATCGAAAACCGAAACCCGAGACCCGGTTTATTGCAACCGGGCCACGGCTTCGACCAGCATTCGGTGAATCGGCAGGTTATAAGGACATTTGTCCTCACACTCTCTACATTCGGTGCAGGCCTCGGGTTGGACTTTCATCGCCCGGTACCTTTCTTTAGCCCATTCGGTCAGGCCATAGCGGGTGTAATAGCCGTCGAGGAGGAAAACCAGGGGAATGTCAATGCCCTGGGGACACGGCTGGCAGTAGCCGCAGCGGCGGCAGAAGGTTGTTCCTAGTTCCTTTATCTCCCGGTAAAGGATATCCATTTCCGTGGGGGTTAGACCCTCCGAACCGGCACCTACCGCGGCATTCTGTTCCACCTGCTGCAGCGAGTCCATCCCGGGGATAACAGCGGATATCGGGTATTCCAGGATATATTTCAGAGCTAAGTCGGCCTGTTTAATAGCGCCGCCGGCCAGGGGTTTCATTATGATGACTCCCGCACCATGTTCAGCGGCCAGGTCCAGTATTTCCGGAATGCCATCAAATTCGAGCGGGTTGAAGGGGAGTTGGATGGTTTCGAAAACCCCGGTTTTGAGCGCTTCTTTGAACAGTTCTTTAACATGGCCGGTAATCCCGATGTGCTTTATGACCCCGCTTTTCTTGGCGTCAAGCAGCGCCTCGATGGCTCCGCCCGGATTCAAGACCTGTTCCAGTACGGAAGGGTGCTGCACATTGTGAACCTGATAGAGATCGATATACTCGGTTCCAAGAGCCTGCAGACTTTTTTCGATATCCCTGGCCATCTCCTCTCGGGTCCGAGCCATTGACTTGGTGGCGATGATCGCTTCCTGTTGTCTTTCCCGCAAGACCAACCCCAGCTTGGTCTCACTGTCGGTGTATCCCCGGGCGGTATCGAAGAAGTTAATGCCCAGATTCAACGCCCGGTTAACCAACTGCATCGCTGTTTGGTTATCAACCCGCTGGATTGGTATGCCCCCAAATCCGATTACCGAAACCCACAAACCGGTTTTTCCCAGTTGCCGATAGCGCATGGAGATCCTCCCTATAATTGGGGCAGATTTTCTTAAATTATACCCAATGGGGGATGGATTTCAGCACCGGCTTCCAGTTCGAGGCAGAAGCCCCGCAATTATTTGAAATAGCTGAAATGAGAAGAAAAATAGAGGAGAAGCTCAGCGAAATGGGGAAATGCCTTTAATGAATATGGTTGGGGGCTAAACTTTAGACCACAAGTTCTCGATACATCTCTTGATATCCTGTTGACATTTGTTTGGGGAGGGCTGCCCGAGTATGCGACGACGCCTATCTTTTCTGCTGCTGGCTGTGATGTTAATGACCCTGTTCCCCTGCCTGCCGGCTCAGGCGGTGCCGGTAATAACGGAAGTAACCCCATCCATTGTTCCCGCGGAAACGGGCGGGCAGATAATGATCCACGGAACCGACTTGGGAGGGACGGATATCAAGGTCATCCTGCAGATTGGTGCCAAAATCATTATTTTGCAGGACAGTGACATAAAACTGGCAACTCCCAACCTGCTCATAGTCGAGGTTCCGAAGCAGGAGGAGCTTGACGCTACCGGGATCAAGCAGGTGGACAGCCTGGTGGTGAGCAACAGCAGCGGTTCTTCCAGTAGCCGGTTGAACCCGTTCAGGTATATGGGAACCCCGACCATCACTCACAGCTACCCGTTTACCACAGTGGAGAAATACGATGACAACGGCAATCCGTCGCAGGACGAGGCGGACAAGAAGACCTACCTCAAGATTGAGGGCGGCTATCTTGATTGGGTGGACAGGGTTTACCTGAAAGAAGAAGGCAGCCCGGACGGCTCCGCGATAAAATTCGGCAATTTCCCGGATGCAGTCGGTCCGGTATACAGGGATGCTGCCGATGGCGGCATTTATATTGAGGTAACCAACGTACTGCGGGGCAAGGAAGTTGAGGTTAAAGTCGAAAACATAGGAAGTTATTCAAGTACCTGGACCGAATCCATCTATTACAATGTGCCCGGTCCCTATGTGACCACCTTCTATCCCAATCCGAACCCCATATATGTAGGGGCTGCCCTGGAATTAAGCGGGGCCAATTTCCTTAATGTCAGTGCGGACAACACCCGGGTATACATAGGCGGGGTGGAAGCGGAGAAGACTACGGTGGAGGACGAAAGCATTAAAGTCAGGGTCCCCAACCCCCAGCCCGGAAACCGGGACCTCAAGATCGAGGTTTGGGATAATGTCAGCGGCAAACTGGTCCGTCGGGGGGTGGCGATCTATAAAAATGCGCTCACGGTTAAAGTTTTGCCCACCGGAATTGTCGTCGAACAGGTGCTGCCCAATTATGGACCGCCGGATGGCGGCAACGAGGTAATCGTGGTGGGGGAAAAATTTGACCAGACCATGACGGTTGCCTTTGAGATCGCAGGACACACCGCCGTGGCTGAAAGTTGCGAGACCATCGAACCTCCGGCTTACCTGCCCGAAGGCAAAACCGCCTTCAGGGTAAAGGTTCCTCCTTCCTATCAGAAACTACAGGGAGCCGCTATTGTCAAGATCGTGGATGCCAACCAGCCGGAAATCGTGTATGACCAGAAACCGAATCTGTACTTTTACTCCACCGCCGGCAAGTACCTGGACCTGCAGTCGGTTTCACCGAATGAGGTACCGTTTGACCAGCCCACTGAAATCCTGCTGCGGGGCCAGTATTTCAGCTATTTCCGGGAGGACAGCTCCACCAAACGACTTGAACTGCCGGACGGAAGGGTAATAGATATAGAGAAAACGGATGAGATTGACCTTGAAAAACTAGAACTTGGAGTAACCAGCGTTAACAGGCTTAAGCTGATAGAAGAGATACCTGACTACTACAACGGCAAGGACTTTCGTATTGAGAGGATAATCCAGGTGACTACCGGCGGGGTGGCCGCTGCCATCAAGGCTTTAAACACCGTAGAAAACATCCAGTATATCTGGGCGGTAAGCGGATTCTATCCCCTGGGAGACAAGGCCAGCGAAAAGGTCAATGTGGAAGTCAACATCAGTGAGAGCACCTATTATAAGGATAATGGCGAGTGGAAACCCTGCGTCGACGAAGAGTATTTCCCGCTGCAGGAGTTTGACACCCTCCTTGATGCCCTCACCATAACCCGCGTATATCCGGCACCGGTGATAGAGTCTATTACCCCGAACTGGGGACCTAATCTCCGCTCCCAGGAGGTGCTTATCCAGGGCTACCATTTCTACGAAGGGGTTGAAGTGACCTTCGGAGGCCGGCGGGCCACCATCCTGGAGGTTAAGACCGGAGCCTTTAATCCTCAGCAGGGAACTTTAATAACCCTGAGGGTTGAGACCCCGACCACGCCGGAACGGGGCGAAGTCGATGTGGTGGTAAAGAACACCGACGGCAAATCCGCCACTACCAAGTATACCTATGTCAGCAGCCCGGTGATTTCGGCAGTAACCCCCAATCTGGCACCGCTTACCGGCGGCAACCACATTACCGTCAGCGGGCAGCAGTTTATGTTCGGCTCGGCGGTGGTGATCGGCAACAAGGTTATATGCAGTGATGAAACTGAGGACGTGATAAAAAGTCTTGTTGATCCCGACGACCCCAACTTTGACCCTGCTTTTATGCAAGCGGTATTTGGAAGTGTCCTGGACCTGGAGCTGGTGGTTGATCCCGGTTATCGGGTGATCGGAGCTGACGGCAACGAGCTCGGTTCACACAGCACCCAACCAGAAGGGGTAAAAATAGTCTTTCAGGTACCACGTGGGGACATCGCCGGGAAAAAGAATGTTTATGTGCTCAATATTGACAAGGGATGGGCATACCTGCAGGAAGGATTCCAGTACCGGAACGCTGCCGGTGACCCGGCCGATATCACCATACAGCCCAACGAAGGTGATGTTGCGGGAGGCGAGGAAGCAGTAATCACCGTCACCAACAACAGCTTCCTGCCGCAGGTTTATGACCCGACCACCGGCTACGGAGTTATCGTGACTATAGATGGAGCGGTGGCTACCATTAAAGCCATCTCCGACGGCAATCGTAAACTGACCATAATCACCCCCCCGGGCACCCGCGTGGATGTATGGACCCCGGTGGAGGTTTTGAATATATCGCCGGAAGGCATCCGGCTGGATGTAATACCCGAAGGTTTCATGTACCACCGGGTATTGACCATGCCCGAGATAACCGATTTCTTCCCCAAGCATGGGCAGAGCGGTACCCTGGTCACCATTTTCGGAAAGTACTTCTTCATTGATCCCAACACCCAGGTGATCTTCGGCGACCAGGTTCTTACCCAGAACCAGCACGGGGTAAAGGTGATCAACAGCGAGATCATCACTTTCCCGGTGCCGGCCAATGATGCGGCGGGCAACCCCCTGCCTCCCGGATTATATGAGATAAAGGTCAAGAACCCTGATACCGGTACCGCGGTGGCGGCCGAAAAATTCGAGCTGCAAATCCCCGCCAGCCGTCCCCGGATCCAGGACATCGACGGGGATGGCATCGCCATTCGCCCCGCTGAGGGATCGGTATACGGCGGAGTGGACATCTTTGTCGAGGGTTATGATTTTCACCGGGAGGGGCTGGAGCTCTATATCGGAGGAAGGCCAGCTACCGGGGTCCAGGTGGAACTTATAGAATACGACCCGGTAATCGGGGTATGGACTCGCTGCCTCATACGGGCCAAGACTCCTCCATTGGCGCCGGGATTGGAGCCGGGTCCGGTGGATGTGATGGTGGTCAACCCGGATGGAGGTACGGCCATTGCCGAAGGAGCGTTTACATATGTGATGCCCTCCAGCAAACCGGTGATAACCAGCATGCAGCCGGCTCAGGGGCCTTCCACCGGGAACACGGAAGTGCTTATTATAGGCAGTGACTTTCAGGTAAAGCGGGATAGTGAGAACAACATTATTGCCTGGCCAACCGTCACCTTCGGCGGTTACCAGGCCACCATAATTAAGGATGATACCATAACCAGGACCCAGGGTCGCCAGCTCCGGGTTATCACCCCGGCCTATCCCGGAGGCGGGAAGGTAGATGTCACCATTACCAACCCTGATTCCGGGAACTACACCAAGGTGGGAGCTTTTACTTATATCGCTTCGGCCCCCAGGATTGACCGGGTTATTCC
>LFRU01000070.1:0-9739 GCA_001512495.1 Syntrophothermus sp. DTU052
TGCATGGCTCCGATCATCCGGCGTGCGCTCTCCAGCGGCAGTTGGGTATCCGCATCGAGAGTGATAATGTAACGAATGTGCGCCAGAATCCCGGGATCGCCCACCACCAGTCGGCAGGTGGTATCAGTCTTTCCTTTAATCAGTTCCACCAGCTCCACCAGGGCTCCCCGTTTGCGTTCCCAGCCCATCCAGACCCCCTCGGATTCATTCCAGGTTCGGTGGCGCTGGAAGAGGTTAAATGTACTTCCTCCCGGGGTTGAGTAGGTGCGGTTAAGGGATTCGATGCCGGTGCGGGCGGCTTCGTTCAGCTCCGAATCCCTGGCAGATACCTCCTCTTTCGCATCGGTAAGGTCCACCAGGAGGCCAAGGTGGAGGTTGGCGTCGCGGTTGGCCAGGTAATGCAGTTCCAAGCGGCTGACCATGGACTGCACCTCTTTGACTGTTGACCAGATAACCGGGATCACTACCAAAGTGGCAGCTTCAAAAGGAATACCCCGGGAGAAATCGTATTTCAACAGGGGCTGGGGCCGTTTTACAAACTCGATAAACCAGTGGGTAAACGTGACCGCCCATTCGCTGGCCGGCAGCAGTACTGCCAGCAGTACAATTATCCAGTCGAGAGAGGTCACGGTCCTCCCGGCCGCGATCCAGGCGGTGAATCCGAAGAGAGCCAGGAGCATGAATATCCCCAGGGTTAAAAAGTAAGCGGCGGTAGGATGGCTTAATACATGCAGTTCCGGCATATACCTGGGTTTGCCGCATATTTTCAAGGCCTGCCGCAGTTTTTTTATTCCTGACGGTTCCAACAGGTAGTAAGCAGCAAAGGTGGGCCGTGTCAGCGGTTTACAGTTTTCATGGCTTTCCACCTCTTGCTCACATGGCGGCTGCTTTTTGATAAACTCCTCGTATTCCCGGGCTGCAAGCTGCACTGCTTCCCTGGCTACCAGGGTTTCCGGGACGCGAAGCCGTCGCGCCAGTTTTTCGACCCGCTGCCGGAGCACATCACGGCTGGAAAAGTCAAGCCGGGGATAAACACCGGACGCTTCTTCACCCAGAATGTGTTCCACCATGCAGAGTTGTTCGAAGCGGTCCTGCCAGTTCCAGCGCGAAATGTTTCGCAGGCTGGCCACGATATTCCCTGTGGTCACCTGGTGCCGGGCTTGAAGCTGGTATTCGTAAGAAACCACCTGATCCAGGCTGGCCGGGCCGTCCTCCAGGTTACACATCAGCCATTCCTGAACCATGTGGGAATCGTCAGCCCGTTCCCGCAGGTGCCTGATCAGGTGAACAATCATCGAGCCCGAAAGCGGCATTTCCTGACCGGCTTCCTCAAGGGCGGCGGCGAGAATATCCGGGTTGAGGTCGGAGGCACCAATTCGAGCTAAAAGCTCTTCAGCAAAGGTACACACCTGTCTGCGGGTTTTCACTTCCTGTGCAACCCGAGCCAGGTGTCTGATTAAGGCTATCCGGATTATAAGCGGGATAGCCCATACTTCCGCGATCTTTAAGACGGACACCTGCTGATAGGAGTTGATGAAGGCAGTCAACGAATCCTCATCCAGATTGCCGTCAACATGCTGAAGATATTCCGAACAGATATTAAATATTCGCATATCGCCGGTCTTGCGGAGCCGGGGCAGGTTCTTCACCAGAGAACGGTTAAGCTGCTGCTTTACCACCAGTACCTGCTCTTCGATGAAGTCCGCATTATCAAGCAGCCATTCTTCAGCAGGTTGCGAACAACTGACCGAGCTGTCCTGCAGCATTTGCAGGAATAATCGCAGGCTTTTTACATCCTGGTGAAAATCCCGCCACAGGCCTTTTGACGGCCAACTGCTGAGGTATGGATCGTGTATCAGGGCCAGTTCATGGGCCTTTTGTCGCAACTGTTCAGCGTTTAATATCATGATTCTCCAATAACCGCCATGCAATGAAATGATGATAAGGAATAGCAAACAGTTAAAATATTCCCCTTTTCGCCGTTGATTATTAATTTGTCCAGGGAGGGCAAAGTGATGCATGGGAGTAAGGCCCTGTAAATGATAAGACCAGGGCACCCGCTTGAGTACGGATGCCCCGGTCGTTGCAGACTAGTAAACGTACCAGGTTATTCTATTTCCTCTAAGGTTACAGGGTTACGTTCTATGCAATTTTATTGGTGCGTAACCAGATGCGCATACGATCGGCTTCCTTAATCAATTCATCGCGAAAATCCGGGTGGGCGATGGAGATTAACCTCTCGGCCCGTTGCCAGGTAGAAGCACCCTTCAGGTCGACTATGCCATACTCGGTGCAGATCATGTGCACTGACCAGCGAGGCAGGGTAACAATTGTTCCGGGACTCAGAGTGGGGACGATCCTGGAGACTACGGTACCATCTTTCCTTTTCGCGGTCGAGGACATGGCGATGATGGACTTGCCTCCCTCAGACATATAGGCCGCTTTGGCAAAATCCCATTGTCCTCCGGTACCGCTAATATGTCTCCCGGCGGCGGACTCCGAAGAGACCTGGCTGAACAGGTCGACTTCCAGGCAATTATTGATGGAGATCAGGTTCGGGTTTTGGGATGCAACCGCGGGATTGTTGATGTATGAGGCCGGAGCGATAAAGCACAACGGGTTTTGATGAATAAAATCATACAGACGCTGGGTCCCCAGGGCGAAGGTGTAGGCTATCTTGTTGGATTCGGTTACCTTGCGGGAACCGTCAATACACCCGGCTTCAAACATGTCCACATAGGAGTCGGCCAGCATCTCGGTATGAACTCCCAGGTGCTTGATCCCGGCTTCAGCGATCATCTTGCCGATGGTATTAGGCAGGCCGCCAATACCCAGCTGGATACAGCACCCATCTTTAATCTCCTTGATAATGTGGGAGGCAATCGCTTTATCCGTTTCTGTGGGAACCGCCGGTTTGACCTCGATAAGCGGCAATCCCGGGTTCTCCACGATATAATCAACCTCGGAGATATGGCACCGTTCCTCCCGGCCCAGGGCTACGGGCATTAACGGGTTTACTTCAACCAGGACTTTTTTGGAGTAGGTGACTATGGTGCGGGCACTGTTGGCCTGGGGGCCGAAACAGAAATAGCCGTACTGGTCCATGGGGCAAACCTGCAGCATACCTACATCCGGGACTACGTGTCCTGTTTCGTAATAGCGGGATCGTTCGTGAAAGGCTACCGGATTAAAGTTGCACAGGTTCCTGTCGTGCAGCCTGCGCTCGTAGGCGCTGAAATGCCAACTGCTGTAAATGAAATGTTTACGTTCGGGGTCCTGTTCCACACAGGCTATCGGCCTTTGGCTTGAAGCACCACGTATGTGAACATTGGTCAACTCGTCCTTGCGGGCAGCAAGAGCCTTATCAAGTAATACGGGCTGGCCGTTGAAACTGCTCCAGTCAATCTGGTCACCTGACTGGATCACCTTGACTGCTTCTTCTGCGCTTACCAGTTTTCGCTTGTATTCTTCCTGCAACGTCACTTGCTACACTCCTTACCATGTTTGTCCTAATTATACAAAATACTTGGCTAAAACGACAGATATCGCCGTTTGTCATCTTCTGAGAGGTGAAACGAAGCGAAAAAACACTATCCCTATCTCAGGGAAAGAAAAACGGGATCCGCAACGTATACTACTAATATAAGCGATTATGTTGGAACGACGGAACGATTATTAGGCGTCGGGAACCGTTATTATTGATAGAGAAGCCGCCCGGCGCCGGAACTGAACGAAGAAGAGGGGTGTATGGAATCATAAGGATGTCTGCAGTTGTTTCTTTGATAGTGTTCTTGTCCCTGCTGCTGTTAGTTGGTCTGGCTGTTGTTTTCGCAGTCAGAAAACGAGAAGAAATTGAGAGAGAGGGAGACGCTGTGATCAAAAATATTTACGTTTACCTGGTCCTGTTTGCCACGTTGATGATGACCATTGGCGGCACCGTATCCGCGTTTATGGCCGTTGCCGACATGGTAGCTCCAACACCATACTACCAGACCTTTGAAGAATTCAAGCTTAATAACCGCGATGTGAAATCGGCACTTGAGAACGAGACCCCGGCTCCGGTGCTTTCCGAGGACGAAATGAGGGATAAATATAATGCCATAGTTGCGGGGGAGAGGAACCGACAGGTGGAGAGAGCGAAGAATTCGCTCATCAAGAGCCTGGGGTGGATTATTATCCCGCTGCCGGTATTTATCTACTTTCAAAGACGTCTGACAGCCGGGGAGGAGTTTACCCGGGGTTAGGCCGAGAAGTACCTTCCTGGGGGTGGGGAATGACACCGAAGGCCATTTTATCTGAATAATGTAGTGCGTACGCCAGGAGATATACCCTGGACTATACTTGCTTCGATGTAATAAGAGGTGGATTGCATGTCCGGTTACAAACAGGTACTGCAGAACCTGCGCCGTCAGCTTTGGGAATACAGTATGCAGGAAGAACGTTCCCATTGCTATCAAGCCTTGCAGAAAGTTCAGGCTGTCGCCGCCATGCTCAAGGAACGCTATGGAGTAAAGCAGGTTTATCTTTATGGTTCCCTGGCCGGGGGCGGATTCGACCGGTGTTCGGGAATCGATCTTGGTCTGGTGGGGTTTTCAGGCAGCTACTGGAAGGCCCTCCGTGAAACTGAAACTCTGGCATCACCCCTTGGGGTGAACCTGCAATGTCTGGAGAACTGCGATAAATCACTGCAGGAGAAGATAGTGACCCGGGGGGTGCTGTTGTAATGTTTTGAGGATCTTAAGGGAATACCCTGCCGGGATGCAATGCCTGGCTTTGCTTGCCCGGATGCCGTGCTAATTTCGGCACCGGGTTTTTATTTATAATCCTCCGGTCCGCGATTCGGCATATTAAGAGGAGTAAAAAGTCGTCCCTTCGGTAATACCTATATCAGTAGCTGCAGCAGGATTCCTTAGCGATTACCTGTTGCTCCAACCTGAATACTCACCAGGGCGGAGAGATGTATGGCAGTCATTCAGACCCGGGGGTTGACCAAATACTATGGGAAAAGCCGAGGGATTGAAAACCTCGATCTGACCGTTGAGGAGGGTGAGTTCTTCGGGTTCATCGGCCCTAACGGGGCCGGGAAATCAACTACGATCCGCACGCTGCTCAACTTCATATATCCCAGTTCCGGGGAAGCCGCCATCTTCGGCATGGACTGTGTAAAAGAGAGTACGCGCATTAAGGCTGTTACCGGATATGTTCCGGGGGAGATCAATTACTACCGGGAGATCAGGGTGCGTGACCTTTTAAGCTACGCGGCCGGCTATCATGAAAACATTGATCGTCCATACCTGGAGCGGCTGTGTCAGGAATTTGAGATTGAGGTGGACAAGAAGATTGGCAGCCTTTCCCTGGGAAACAAGAAGAAGGTAGCTATTGCGCAGGCTTTGATGCACAAACCCCGTCTGCTCATACTCGATGAACCTGCCAATGGCCTGGACCCCCTCATTCAAAGCCGTCTTTTTTCGCGGCTGCAGGAGATAAACCAGGATGGTACAACCGTTTTCCTGTCCAGTCACAACCTGTCGGAGGTACAACGCTTCTGTCACCGGGTGGGCATCATCCGGGAGGGCAGGCTCATCAAAGTGGACCAGGTTGACGAACTGTTGGGCGCTGCCAAGCGCCGTGTAATCGTCAAATCTCAGAATGATCTCACCAGGTCCCTTCAGGAACTGGGGATTAAAGAGGTCGAGGTTGCCGATGACACCTATGTTTTTGTCTTTGAGGGGCATATCGATCGGCTGGTAAAGACACTTGCCGAGCACTCCATCGATGATCTGCGTATTGGAGAGCCATCCCTGGACGAGCAGTTTATGCACTATTATGAGCGGGAGGAGGACAAGTCTTGAATATGTACGGGTTCGAAACCCGGCGCCTGTTGAAAGGCCTGCTGACCTGGTCGGCAGTGGTAACCCTCTTGCTGGTACTCTTTATGGCTTTTTTCCCTTCCATGGCTGAGAGTGGACTGGCCGATTTGAGCAAATACAAGCTGGATGCCCTGCCGCCTGCAGTGTTGGAAGCCTTTGGCCTCAGCGTGACGACAGATTTGTCGGACCTGCTTCAGTATTATGCCTATATAGCCCAATACATATTAATGGCCGCCGCCATTTATGCGCTGATACTGGGCACCTCGGCCCTAATCAAGGAGGAGTCGGAAGGCACTATCGAGTTCCTCTATGCCCGGCCGGTCTCCCGCCTGGAGATAACAACCAACAAGCTGCTGTCCATTGTGACCATACTCTGGGCCTTCAACCTGGTTACCTTGGCTGCCTCCGTCCTCCTGCTGCATACTTTCCGGGATCCGGGGTATGAATACCTGCCCCTGACCCTGACCATGTTCAGCGGTATGCTGGCCGCGCAGATGGTTTTTCTGACTGTAGGCTTTGCCCTTTCCACGGTGCTCTCCCGCTACAGCAACCCCGTTACTGTGGGTTTGGGATTATTTTTTGTCACCTACCTGTTGGGGGCTATTGCCGCCGTCAATGAACAACTGGAGTGGCTGAAATACCTGTCACCCTTTCATTACGTCCAGCCCACGAGCATCCTGGCCAATGAAGTGACTATCGAGCAGGTATACCTCCATATAATGCTCTTGACCACGATAACTGCCATACTATTCGCCTACTGGCGCTACCGCCGCAAAGACCTCCTGATCTGATAGGAAGCCTGGAACCGCCCGCTGCTTCTAAAGTGCTTCTCACGCTCAGCCCGGTGAAAAATCTCGAACCCGGCTTTGGGAGAGGTCTACTGGATCACATTTGGTTCCACCTGGTTTGGCCCCTCTCCGGGGTGGTGCAGTTTGCTGAGGGCCGGACCTTCAATGATGTCTCCTTCGTAGGTAAACCGGGAGCCATGACACGGGCAATCCCAGGAGCGTTCAGCTTCATTCCAGGAGAGCTCACATCCCATGTGGGTGCAGGTGATGTCCACCAGATGAAGGATTCCCTGATCATCCCGGAATGCACCTACCTTGTCACCGTCGATAATGACAATGCGGGCCTCACCCGGGGGCAGATCCTCCATGTCCTCGGCCGGTTTAAGCTTACCCGCTACCAGGTGTTTGGCTACGTCGACATTGGTCACCACGAAATTGGCCGCCGAAGCGGCATTGAAGCGTGAGGGGGCGTAGACTTCTTTCCAGGGACTGTCGCCACGGATTATCAGGTCTCTGATTATCATGGCCGCGGCCGTACCGTTGGTCATCCCCCACTTGGCAAACCCTGTAGCCACATACAGGTTGGGGTGTTTGGCGGTGAGGTTGCCGACATAGGGGACTCCATCCAGGGTGATGTAATCCTGGGTTGACCAGCGGTACTTCACCTCCCTCACTTCAAAGGTGTCGTGGGCAAATCGCAGCAGGTTATCATAATGGACGCCGGTATTCTTCGATTGGCCGGTCTTATGATCTTCTCCCCCCACCAGTATCAACTCCTCGTCCTCCAGGGGCTGGGAGCGCAGGGAATGGGTAGGGTCTTCGGCCGAGATAAACATGCCCTCCGGGAATTTTTCCGCTATGGTTATACCGGTGACATACGAGCGACTGGGGTACATCCGGGCAAAGTACATCCCCCCTCCGTCAAAAAACGGGTAATGGGAAGCGATTACCACCTTGGAGGCAACAACCTTTTTACCCTGGTTGGTGATTACTGCTGCCGAATTTCCTTCTTCGATGTTGATGGCCCGGGTTTGCTCAAAAATACGGCACGAATCCGGCAGCACTTTAACCAGGGCTTTTAGATACTTGAGGGGGTGAAACTGGGCCTGGCCGTCAAACCGCAAGGCAGCTCTGATCCTGAAGGGGAGGGGAAGCTCATGCACCAACGAGGCCTTAATCCCCAACTCGGAAGCCGCCTTCTCCTCATTCTCAATCTGCTGAATGTAGCTGTCGGATTGGGTGTAGACGTAAGCCGGGCGCCGGGTGAAATCGCAATCAATCTTCTTTTCCGCCACCGTATCGGCGATGAACTGTATGGCATTCTCATTGGCCTCGGCATATTGACGGGCCTTTTCCTGCCCCATTTGGGTCGTCAGCTTGTCATAAATCAGGGCATGCTGTGAGGTTACTTTGGCGGTGGTGTGTCCGGTGGTCCCCTGCAGGATGCGGTCGGCCTCGAGGATTGCAACCTTCAAACCCTCACGGGCCAGAAGATAGGCACAGGTGATGCCAACCATTCCTCCACCAACCACGGCCACATCTGCATGGATGTCTTCTTTCAATCTCGGGTAGTTGGTCTCCGGGGTTGACTTGATCCAGTAAGGGCTGGGTGGTTCGGCGTAATTGAAGCTGTAAGAAATGTTAATCACCTCATTAAATGATATTTGGCTCAAAGAGGGGAGGCTGGTCTCCGCTCCGAGCGATTGACTCGATGATATTATTCCTAGAATGAGGAGTTATTAATTAACGAATGTGATCCTATCTCCAATAAAATGGAAAATAATGGACATAACCTCCACCAGCCTATTTCAATAACATGAATGCGGTTAAGCCGAACCCGGCTTGTAATCAATTGACTCCATGGACAATAAGTGTTAGGCATGACTGTTATGCTTCAGGGAACAATAGAGATACCAAAGCAAAAAGGAGGTGAAATAAATGGGTAGAGGCCAGAAGAGGAATCGCGTGCTTGTTCCTGAAGCGTCCAGGGCATTATACGATTTTAAGTACCAGATAGCTCAGGAGCTTGGGGTTGGCAAAGAGATTCAAGGCGAGTACTGGGGTAACGTACCTTCCCGCGATGCCGGGGCCGTGGGCGGCAACATGGTACGGAAGATGATTGCCTTTGCCGAAAGCCAGTTGACCAGCAACCCCACAGCGATTACCAATCAGCCTTTAACTGGCAATACCAACGCCAGGAACCAGTCAGGATTGTAATCATAGCGGAATAATAGGAACAAGCGGACTGTCTTTAGTCCGCTTTTTCTTTTGGGGTACCGAGCGGCTCACAAGACTCTTGGTCGGACTTCGGAAATTACGAAATTGAAATTATGTACTACCTCTGTATATAATTAGTATATTATCGGTGGTTTGCTGGTAAGACCATAAGGAGATTCTGCAGAATGTGTATTGAAATGGAGGGGGAAGTGTGTACAGTAAGTGGCTGGATCTGTATAAAACCAAGCAGAAGACGCTTGATGAAGCGGCCGCCATGATTAAGGATGGGGAAGAGGTTTACTGTGCGTTGGGAGGCGGCCAGCCCTTCGGGATGTTTGAGGCCATAGGCCGGCGAATAAAGCGGGGCGAACTGGACAGGGTTGCGCTCTTTGCCGGTAATGTGGTGGTACAGACAGCATTAACCGCTCCCCAAATCCAGGATCGGGTCAATTTTGATACCCCATTCGTGGGGCCTTACACCCGCGAGGGAACCAGGGCAGGCTTTTACACCTATTCACCCATTAAGTTGAGCGACATGGACACTATATCCTCACGGGGACTCCGCCGTGGGGATGTTTATATATTACGGGTCTGCCCTATGGACAGGCATGGATTTTTCAGTACCGGTATCAATGTGGACTACGGTTGGGGGATGGCAAAAACCAACCCCGAACGGCGCCTGTTGATTCTGGAAGTGAATGAACACATGCCCAGAACTTATGGGACCAATCATATACACATCATCGAGGCCGACGTGGTGGTGGAAAACCATGTACTCATGCCCTATGTACCCGATTTGCCGTTAACTGACGTAGAGATCAGTATCGGTCGGCATATTGCGGAAATGGTTCCGGACGGCGCCAC
>LFRU01000070.1:9837-13798 GCA_001512495.1 Syntrophothermus sp. DTU052
ACCCGAAAGACTTTCATGCCCTACAAATGGGTGGGATCCTTTGCCTGGGGCAGCCAGGAACTGTACGACTTTATGAATGAGAACCCGATGATTGAGATGCATACCTGCGGTTTTGTAAATAATCCCTATATCATTGCCAAGAACGATAATATGATTTCGGTCAACTCCACCCTGCAGATCGACCTAACGGGACAGTGCGCATCGGAAGCCATCGGACCTTATCAGTTTTCCGGGGTCGGGGGGCAGGCCGATTTTGTCCAGGGAGCCTGGCTCTCCAAAGGCGGCAAGTCCTTTATCGCCACTCCTTCAACAACCCGGGGCAAGGACGGCCGGCTTATTTCCAAGATAGTACCTCTGCTTGATCACGGCAGTTTTGTCAGTACTCCCCGCACGGAAACCCACTGGGTGGTTACCGAATACGGGGCAGTTCTCGTAAAGGGCCAGAGCATCAAAAAGCGTACTGAATCATTAATCTCCATTGCCCACCCCGATTTTCGGGATTGGCTCCGCTTCGAAGCCAAAAAACTGGGCTTCCTGTCTTAAGATACTCCAGCCCGGGCTGGGCCAGGGATAGAAAGTGACAGAGGCAAGGGAACAAGGGGAAGGCTCTTTCGGTTGGCCGCAGGGCCTTCCTTTCTTTTCTGATGCCGATTGGGCAGAACCTGCGCAAAGGTTTCCCCCTTTCCCGGTAAAAATTGTTCATCGATGTAAAACATACTTGACATTATGCTGATCACCCAATATACTGTATGTAAAGCTAGCTTTACAAGCAAGGGTGGTGTACGCATGGAGAACCGGCTAAGGGAACTGCGGGAAAGGGAGTCCTTAACCCAGGAAGACCTGGCGGCCAGGGTGGGGGTATCACGCCAGACCATCATTTCACTGGAAAGAGGCAGATACAATCCTTCATTAATGCTGGCTTATAAACTGGCCGGGGTATTCGGGTTGAGGATTGAGGATGTGTTTCTCTTGGAAGATGGAAAGGGGGATGAATAAATGACAGCACCGGCTCGCTTCATTATCGGCACGGTTTTTCAGGCCGCGCTTCTGGCCCTGGGGATCTACGCCTTGTACATTGGTAAGGTACCTCTGGGATGCGGCCTCATTGCTGTTACCCTGGCGACGTTTGTATTTCGAGGGCTCAAAACCAAGAAGGTCAGGGAACAGCAAAAACGGGGACTGAACCCTTATGACGAAAGAACCTATTATATAACAGGAAAGGCCGCTTATGCCGCTTACAACACCTTTATTATCGTGAGTGGATTGTTTGTCCTGGGAGGGTCCATCTTTGGGCCGCAAGTCCTGGTTAATCCCTACAACACGATAGGGTTTGCAATGGCTGTCCTGGTGCTCCTGCATTTAGGTTTTTACTACTATTACAATAGTAAAGAATAGCTGAAAACACTATGGAGAGAGCCCACTGCAATTGGTACCGACGACAAAAGAAGCTCCCCGCGTTCAGTTGAACCGGGGTTTTTCTGACCACTATCAACGCCTCACAGTATGATGGAAAATGCTCCGAACTGGGGTCTCGCTCCACCCGGTCGAGGACGGTCTCAGACAGTGAACCAATGCTTTCATTCCGCTTTTCCATTATTTCAAGAAACCACCGGCAGTGGTTTCTTGGCTGAAGGGGGGAGAAGGATTCCGGACGCTAATAGAGAAAAGTAGGATGGTATGTAAAATAATTGAGAAAGAAGAGGGAAAAACATTTTGGTGATGAAGACCATATCTCGACTGTACTTTTGGCTGACCGGTTGGAGACTTGAAGGCAGGCTTTCTCCCGATATCAAGAAGTGCATTATGGTGGCTGCGCCCCATACCAGCAATTATGATTTTGGTTACTCAAGAGCGGCCTTATACATGATGGGTTGCAATGTGAGGTATCTGGCCAAAAAGGAACTGCTCAACTCCCCCCTGGGTTTTTTCTTTCGCGCAACCGGCGCCATCGGCGTGGAACGCGACAGCTCACAGAACATGGTATCCCGTTTAGTGGAGATGTTCAATCAGCACGAGAAACTGGTTATTATGCTGGCTCCGGAAGGGAGCCGCAAGCTGAAAGGCAGATGGAAAACCGGTTTCTACCATGCTGCTCTGCAGGCAAAGGTACCGATTGTCCTGGCTTCCCTCGATTACAAGAAGAAGGTAGCCAATGTGGGACCCGTTTTTCACCCTACCGGGAACTATCAGCAGGATATGGTGCTGGTAAAGGAGTTCTACCAGGACGTTTCCCCTCGATATTCGGAGAAGTTTGTCCTGGATATATGCTGAGATTTGGAGTATAGCCTCAAGCCGGGTCAACCTGGCCGTCTTCTGTCTTGTAAAATTATTAACTGACGGCCAGGTGATAGAAGGTTTCAGGTCCTACGATCCCGTCAACCTGAACCTTGGCTGCCTTTTGTAAGGCCATTACCGCCTGCTGGGTTAGAGGACCGAATATGCCGTCCAGACTTCCCGAGTAATAACCGAGTTGCCTGAGATGTCTCTGCAGCCAGTAGACATCATAGCCCTGATTGCGGTCCCAGCGTCCGCGGCGGAGGTATCTGCCCCCCATGCGGGTGTATTCGTAAAGCTTGTAAAAGGTTCTCGGACCGACGATGCCGTCATCAGTAAGGCCGACGTCTTGCTGAAACATCCTGACGGCCCGCTCGGTATTGTCGTCAAAATACCCGCCGGCCGGTTGGCCCAGAGCTTGGGCGAAATCCCGCGCGGTTGAGGCCAGCCGGTTCTGGAGCACCCACACATCATAGCCGCTGCTCCCCCGGGTAAGGGTGCGGGAGCCAAAAACCCGCCCGCCGGGGGGGAGATAAGGGTGGACTAAAATGCCCAGGAAAAGAAAGGTGTTGGGCCCCACGATCCCATCCGCTGCCAGATTAAAATGGCCTTGAAACTTCTTGACCGCCGCTTCGGTTCTGGGGCCAAAGATGCCGTCGATTGCAATCCGTGAACCAATCGGCTCCGGCAGATTGTTGAGGAGGCGCTGCAGCAGTTCTACATCGGTGCCCTCCATGCCCCGCATAAGATTTCGGCTTCCGAGGTAATTGTAACCAACCATGCTTTTCCCCTCATTAACTAATGTTTAGTTCATGTTATGCGAATGGTAACCGGAAGGTTAAAAATACTCCCGCAGGGGGGATGTCTAATCCCCGCGGTTTACAAATTCGATTGATGCCGGGTTGAAAAGTAATAGAATGGTAGTAAGAAAGGGGGGGGAATATGTGTGACACCATGGTCGCACTGGGACATACCACCCGGAACGGGGAGGTTCTGTTTGCAAAAAACAGTGACCGACAACCTAATGAGCCGCATCTCCTAATCCATATACCGCGTAAGCGTTACCACCCCGGTTCCCGGGTAAGGTGTACCTTTATCGAAATCGACCAGGTGGAGGAGACCTATGAGGTATTCCTGCTTAAGCCGAGCTGGATCTGGGGCTGCGAGATGGGAGGCAATGAATTCGGGCTCAACATCGGGAATGAGGCGGTCTTTACCAGGGAGCGGTACGGAGAACCGGCCCTGACCGGCATGGACATGGTCCGGCTGGCCCTGGAGAGGTGCAAAACCAGCGATGAGGCTCTGGAGTATATCATCTTTCTGCTGCAGTGCTATGGACAGGGGGGCAACTGCGGATATGAGAGGAAGTTCACCTACCATAACTCTTTCCTGATCGCAGATAAGGATAAGGCCTGGGTCCTGGAGACAGCCGGAAGGTACTGGGCGGCGGAGAGGGTCAGGGGGGTGCGCAGCATTTCCAATTGCCTCTCGATTGGCAGGAAATTCGATAGGGCTCACCCCGAACTCGTCAGCCACGCGATCGAGAAGGGTTGGTGCCGCTCAGAAGAGGATTTCGACTTTGCCCGCTGCTACAGCGCCCCGCTTTTCACCTATTTCAGCGGGGCGCGTACCCGCCGCGCAACCGCCCAATCCCGGTTGGAAGAAAACCTGGGAGGAATAGATGTTC
>LFRU01000038.1:0-2072 GCA_001512495.1 Syntrophothermus sp. DTU052
ACTCTCGATGCGGATACCCAACTGCCGCTGGAGAGCGCACGCCGGATGATCGGAGCCATGCATCTCCCTTATAACCGCCCGGTATTAAATGAGGCCAAAACCTGCGTTATTGAGGGTTATGGTGTGCTGCAGCCCTGCATCAGCATCAGCCACCGCTCAGCACTCCGTTCCCGGTTCGCCTCTCTTTACTCCGCCGATCCCGGGATCGATCCGTATACCTTTGCGGTATCCGATCCTTATCAGGACGGGTTGGGTCAGGGGATCTTCACCGGCAAGGGCATTTTCGACGTTGATACCTTTGCTCAGATCCTGTGCGAGCGCATCCCGGAAAACCGGGTGTTAAGCCACGACCTCCTGGAAGGCGGATTCTTGCGAACCGGACTTCTATCCGATGTTGAATTGATCGACGAATACCCATCGACATTCAGTTCCTACCAGAAGAGACTGCACCGCTGGGTACGCGGCGACTGGCAGTTAATTCCCTGGTTGTTTCGCCATGTACATGACCGCCGAGGGCAGCTTTTGCCTGTGGATCTGCCCCTGCTGGTGCGCTGGCAGATGTTTGACAACCTCAGACACAGTCTGCTGCTGCCGGTCCAGTTGGCCGTGCTCCTGCTGGGTCTTACCGTACTGCCGGGTTCACCCGGGGGATGGGCGGCTTTGGTCCTGGCCACCCTATCTTTGCCGTTGATCCGTCAGTTGGGGGCCATAAGACGGGTGCTCCTGCGTCCACGGAATCTGGTGGCGTTGACCGGCCAGGTGCTGGTGGCTATTATTACCTGGCCTTTTCAAAGCGTCCTGCTTCTGGACGCTATCATCAGGACCCTGTACCGCCTGTTTGTATCCCGGCGTAACCTGCTGGAGTGGGTGAGTGCCGCCGAAGTTGAACGGCGCAACCGGAGCGGACGCTATCCGCTGCTGCTGTACATGTATGGCGGCTATGTGCTTATTATCCTGTCGGCTCTCATAATTAGCGCCTATGCTGCTCCGGCCGTGAAGCCAATCGGGCTGGGGCTCTGCTTTCTATGGTCCGTCGCACCGTTCGTGGTCCGATGGCTGAATCAACCGGTGGAATCTGCGGAAGACCGGCTGGCACCACGGGAGGAAGAGGAGCTTAAAAAATTGGCTCACCGAATCTGGCAGTTCTTTGAGGCCTACGTTACCGAGGAAGATAACTGGCTGCCACCCGACAATGTTCAGATTGAGCCCCCGGTGGGGACCGCCCATCGCACTTCTCCCACCAATATCGGACTATATCTGGCCTGCGTTCTGGCGGCGCGGGATTTCGGGTTTATTGATACGCCGGGTATGATTGAACGGGTGGAACGCACCGTCAGCACGGTGGAGTCTCTGGCCAAGTGGAAGGGTCATCTTTACAACTGGTACGACACGGTTACCCTGGAACCGTTGTCCATGCCCTATGTTTCGACGGTTGACTCGGGCAACTTTTTGGGCTGCTTGATTGCCGTCCGGGAGGGTATAGCCGAGTGGCTGAGGACTGATGCCGAAAGCAGAAAAATCCCGGGCTTCGGGAACCACATGGCAGGAGGGGAAGCCTTCAATTTCGCCCTGGCTGGAGAGGCTCTGGCAGGTGCTAACACGTACCCTGAGCCGGGACATGGTGAGAAGAGCTATCCTCGTCAATACGAATATACCAACGGAGACTGGCAATCTCGGGGACAGAAACTGCTGGAACACCTGGATGCACTCATTGACGGGACCGAGTTTACTCCCCTGTACAATCGAAAAACCAAGCTTTTTCACCTGGGTTACCGGGTTTCGCTGCGGGAAACGGATCAGGTGCTTTATGACCTGCTGGCCTCCGAAGCCCGTTTGGCAAGCTTTATTGCCATTGCCCTTGGTCAGGTCCCGGTTGCTCACTGGCATGCCCTGGGCAGAACCATGGCCCGGGTGGGGCGACGGGTGGCCCTCTTATCCTGGTCAGGATCCATGTTTGAGTATTTGATGCCCTGGCTCTTCATGAGAACCTACCAGGATACCGTCTGGGATAAAACCTACCGCGCCGTAGTCAAGCGGCAGGTGGAATACGCTCACCAGAGGGGAGTTCCTTT
>LFRU01000038.1:2087-9585 GCA_001512495.1 Syntrophothermus sp. DTU052
CTCGGGTTCAAGCGCGGACTGGAACAGGATCTTGTTGTGGCCCCGTATGCGACCATTCTGGGTTTGCCTTTTGCCAAAAAACAAGGGATCAACGATCTGCATAAGATGATCGAGTTGGGCGCCTTAGGCCGTTTCGGTTTCTATGAGGCCCTGGACTTCACGCCGGAACGTCTGCCGGAGAATCAGGCCAGTGCCATCGTCAAGAGCTATATGTCTCATCACCAGGGGATGAGCATGCTGGCCCTGGCCAATACGCTTCTGCCGCAGAAGATTTACGAACGTTTTCACCGTGACAAGCGGGTGCAGGCTGCGGAACTGCTGCTCCAGGAACGTATGCCGGCCCGGCCGAAAATAATAAAGCACCCCACCATGGCCTATACGCGCAAAACCGATATTAAGGAACCTGAATTCGGAGTCCTGCGTGAGTTTCCAGGCGCAGACACCGCGGTACCCGAGGTATGCCTGCTCTCCAACGGAACCTTTACCACCATGGTCACCAACAGCGGCAGCGGGTTCATGCGCTATGGCGGTTTGGCCGTATCGCGCTGGCGGGAGGATCCGGTTCTGGATAACTGGGGAAACTATATCTATATAAGGGATGTTACCCGCGATATGGTCTGGTCTCCGTCATTCCAGCCCTGCCGGGTCCCGGCTGATGAGCAGCGGGTTCAGTTTTCACCGGACCGAGCCACCTTCATGCGCCGGGACGGGGATATACAGACCAGCCTGGAGATATGCGTCTCCCCGGAATGGAATGCTGATGTCCGCCGCCTGACCATCACCAATACCGGAAATGAGGCCCGGATTATTGAAGTAACCACCTTTTCCGAACTGGTACTGGCTTCACCCATGGCCGACGAAGCCCACCCGGCCTTTAACAAGCTGTTCATTAAAACGGAATATGAACCCCGTAATCAATGCCTCCTGGCCTGGCGCAGACCCCGCCACGAGAACGAGAGACCGCTGTGGGCGGCTCATGCCCTGGAGGTTACCGGTCCGGGACTGGGTCCCATCGAATATGAAACCGACCGGGCTAGCTTTATCGGGCGGGGACGTCCAATATCCCGGCCCCAAGGGATCAGGACCCATCTGCGGGGAGCAGTAGGCTCGGTATCCGATCCGGCCTTTATCATGAGGCGCCGTTTGAGCATCGAACCGGGGGAACAGGTGCAGTTGTACGCAATTACGGCCGTGGCTGATTCTAGAGAAGATGTGCTCGATATCGTCGGTCGTTTTTCCGGAAGTCTGGTGGTGGAACGAACATTTCAGCTGGCCTGGAACCGCAGCCAGATTGAGATGCGCCATTTTCACCTGACCGCCCACGAGGTAAGAAATTTTCAAACTCTGGCGGGAAGGATCCTATTCTACCCGCCCCTCCGCAAGCGCCACCGGCAGGTGATCATTAACAACAGCAAAGGGCAGTCGGGTCTATGGGCCTACGGGATTTCCGGAGACCTGCCCATCATCCTGGTGCAGATTGAGAATCGGGCCAACCTGCAGTTTGTAGTGCGGCTGGTCACGGGCCATGAGTACCTGCGGCGCCTGGGCTGCTCATTCGACCTGGTACTTCTGAACGAGTCTCCGGGAGGATACCAGGAGGAGCTCCGGGAATCCCTGCGGCGAGCGGTGGAACACGGCCTGGAAAAGCATGGTGGCGGACCCGGCAACATCTTCATAGTCAGCGCCGATAAAATACCGGAAGAGGATAAAACCCTGCTAATGTGCACGGCCCGCATGATTCTCCGGGCCCATGGTCCCAGTCTCAGAGCCCAGACAAAACCCGCTATTAAGAACCAGGACCTACCGGGCATGCTCGCCCCGGGGAAACCGCCCAACAGATTCCCGGCTTCCCCGGATCTTCCCCGTTCAGAACTGGTGTTCTTTAACGGATGGGGAGGTTTCTCGCCTGACGGTTCTGAATACGAGATCATCCTCAAGGATAATGATCATCTGCCGGCTCCATGGATCAATGTTACCGCCAACCCGCAGTTCGGCTGCCTTATTTCGGAACTGGGTACCGGATACACCTGGTGGAAAAACAGCCGGGAATTCAAACTTACTCCCTGGTCCAATGACCCGGTTCTCGATTACCCCGGGGAAATGTGCTACCTCAGGGACGAGGAGAGCGGAGACCTATGGTCGCCTACGCCTTTCCGGGCCCGTCACCAGCAGTATAAGGTTAACCACGGGCGGGGATACACCCGCTTCAGCCACAGCCGGCATGGTATAAGCTCGGAGATGACAGTGTTTGTCCCCACGGAGGATCCCGTTAAAGTCATTAAACTGCGGCTGCACAACCGGACCGGTGAAGAGCGACACCTTTCCATCACCTATTATGCGGAATGGGTTCTGGGAGTACGGAGGCAGGAAAACGCCCCCTTTATAATCACCGACTGGGATGAAACCGCCCAGGTCCTGCTGGCCTACAACAATTACCAGGAAATCTTCCGCAGTGCGGTGGCTTTCCTGGGTGTGTTTCCTCACCCCGATAATGATGCGGAAACACCGTCCGGGAACGCCTCCGGGAACTGCTCCTGGACCGGTGACCGCAGCGAATTTCTCGGCCGCAACGGCACCTGGGAGTCTCCGGCCGCTATGAGCCGGGAGTCTTTATCGGGAAGAACCGGGACCTTTCATGAACCCTGCGGTGCAGTCCAGGTCCGACTGGTACTGAAACCCGATTCAGAACGGACTGTTTACATCCTCATGGGATGCGGCGAATCCCAGGAAGCCGCCACCCAGATGGCGCAGAAATACAGCTCCAGCCAGGTATGCGACCGGGCGTTTGAAGATGTGGGGGAACTGTGGAGGGATATACTGGACCAAATCACGGTCAACACCCCCTCTCCGGAGATGAATTTCCTGCTCAACACCTGGCTGCTTTATCAAACCATTGCCTGCCGGATGTGGGCCAGATCCGGCTTTTACCAAGCCGGAGGCGCCTACGGGTTCCGGGATCAGCTGCAGGATTCACTGGCGGTACTCCACTCCCGGCCCGACCTTACACGGGCTCAGATACTCTTTCATGCCCGTCACCAGTACGAAGAGGGCGATGTCCAGCACTGGTGGCACGAGGAAACCCATCGCGGCATCCGTACCCACTTCTCGGACGATTACCTGTGGCTTCCATATACGGTGGCCCGGTATATCAAGCACACCGGTGATACTGGTATCCTGGACGAAGTTGTGCCTTATCTCAGCAGCGAACCCCTGCAGGAGGACGAATACGAGCGGTATGAGTCGACCTGTTTATCGGAACGGAGCGGGACCGTCCTGGAACACTGTCTGCGGGCTATTGACAGGTCCCTGAACCGGTTCGGCGAACACGGGCTGCCCTTGATCGGGGTCGGTGACTGGAATGATGCCCTGAGCCGGGTTGGTTCACAAGGCCGGGGCGAAAGCGTATGGCTGGGATGGTTCCTCTGTGAAGTGTTGAGGCTGTTTGCGGAACTGTTTGAAAAGCTCGGCGATATGGAGCGGGCGGAAAAATTCACGGATATACGCGCCAAGCTGGCAGTCGCCATCAATGAGCACGCCTGGGATGGGCAGTGGTATCGCCGTGCCTTTACCGACGCCGGCCAGTGGCTGGGTTCCATCTACAATGAGGAATGCCGTATCGATGCCCTGGCCCAGTCGTGGTCCGTCATTTCTGGGGCCGCACCCCCGGAGAGGGCCCAAAAAGCCATGCAGTCATTCGACCGGGAACTGGTCGACCGCGAGCTCTCGGTAGTGCGGCTATTAACACCGCCGTTCGAACACACCGAACCCAATCCCGGCTATATCCAGGGATATCCTCCGGGGATTCGCGAAAATGGCGGCCAGTACACCCATGGGGCCATCTGGGGCATTGTTGCCTGGTGTCGGCTGGGGAACGGCAACAAGGCCTTTGAACTCTTCAATATGCTGAATCCGGTCAACCATACCCTGACCGCGACCGAGGTCCGCCAGTACACCGGGGAGCCGTACGCCATGGCTGCCGACGTTTACACCGCCAAACCCCATGAAGGAACCGCCGGGTGGACCTGGTATACCGGGGCCGCCGGATGGATGTACCAGGCCGGCATAGAGTGGATCCTGGGCCTGCGCCGCTCCGCTCAAAGACTCTACATCTGTCCCTGCATCCCCAGTCAGTGGGTGCAGTTCTCAGTCAGCTACCGGTACGGCCGGACCCGTTACCTTATAACGGTTAAAAACCCGTCCCGTAAGTGCAGTGGGGTTACCGGGCTGCAGATTGATGGTCAGGTTATCTCCCCGGGGGAAGAAAAGGAAGGATCTTATGTGGAACTGCATGACGATGGTCAACTGCACCACGTAGTGGTGACCCTGTGATAATACCCTTAACCAACCAGTCTGGAAGTGCCGCCCTCAGGGCTCACATAGTCCGGCGGAAACTCGTTGTTGGCAACATCATATACATTCAGAACGGTGAGATCAAGTATCATATCCTTATCATTATAACTATCGAATGTGCATTCCAGAAGGACCAACTGGCTGGGATGCACTATATCCTTGTTTTTTAACCCGCTTAGGGAGCGGTAACTCCCGTCGATCAGCATGACCTGTCCACTGTTCATAACCGCGGAGGATAGACTGAGCACGTACACCGGCTTATCAGGATAATGCTGGTTGTAGACATAACCAATCGCCGTTTTAATGCTGGCGTCTTTGCCCTTCTCCAATTTAACCCCGTGCTTGTAATCAACCCGGAAATAACATCGATCAGGATCGGTAGGATAAAGGATTTCGTAGTCGTATATGCGTTCAAAATCCCCCGGACTCGTTTTTTCCCAGAGCACGATTTTGTTCTCATTCGTAACATCCTCATAATCATCATCCAGGTTAATAAAAGGTAAGGCCTCTCCGTCCCATTGAGAGTATTTTTTCGCCACCGCGCGCGCTGATATATCTATATCGGTAAAACCCAGAACGCGGGCAAAAGTGTACGAAACATTTCTGGCGCATACAACCTCTATTCTGGCTGCATCACCGTCATAAGGGGTAGTGGCGGTGATCTCAGATCCCTCTACTCCATTTAACTCGGCATAATTTTCTGCTGTGGTTATGGCCGCACCGATGTTGGGCAGCTTACGGGCAGCGGCCAGAGCTGCGGCGTCGGCGGCCTTCTGCAGTTTGGCCTTGGTGCTATACATGGTCCCGACATCAATAACCAGGGCGGCACACCCCATCAGGCCCACCATTAACACTGCCACCAGGACCAATGCCGTACCATCTTCATTTTTGATAAACCGAGCCGGCATGTTTACCCAGCCCCCCTTCTCGCACATCCTCAGGGTGATTACCCGTATCCTGGTCCGCGTTCTATCCTCCCTTTTAGAATAAATAAACCGGCCACTCTACAGGAAGTGACCGGTCGACCCAAAAACGTTGAGACTTTATTCCTAATTTACGGTTTTATCAAGGCGATAAACTCCTATACGTTTACGGTCCCACTCCTGAGCTTATCAAGAAACACCATTATCTCCTCCAACGGAAATGCAATCGATACGAGGCCTCATCTTGACCCTTTTATTTCTGCACAATTATCCGAACCCTGGATTTAGCCGTCACCTGGTGCCAGAATTTGAAAGTATTCGGTCAGTAATTGCACTCCTCAAATACTGCTTCGAACCCTGTCCCGTTTTGAACAAAGTTTTCCAAAATCTCTAAATTCGTACTATTTTCAGGTGTCATGTCCATATAAAAATGCATTCAGGCGATTATGGGATAAACATAAGTGATTGAAATGTTTATCAACCAAAATATGTTTATGCTTGCGCGAGAAATGTTGTTGACAGATTATAAAAATTGTTGCAAAATTGTGATAGAGGAGGTGTAATGGTGAAAAAATATGATGTAACATTTTTTGATTTGGACGTTGGTGCACCAAGCGCAACAATCGCAGAATATGGCGTCAGTTTGAATGTGGCAGCATCCAGATTTATATCAGAATGGAAATACGGCAAGCTTGGATATGACAAAACGCGCAAGTTAATTGTAATTCATGTTCACAATGATGATCTTCTCAGTGACGGTTCGTTTCTAATTTCCGACAAGGTGACAAACAATGGCTACGTTAGAATCAACAGTAGAGATTTCGTTAGAACTGTCTCGCAATACTGTGAAGTCGCATTGGCTCCATCTTTCAGATGCCTAGCCGAATGGGACCCAGTTGAAAACTATCTTGTAATTCATCTTAATAAAGTTTTGGATACCAGTAAGATATCGGAACAAAATACGCAATAAACGACGCATTAAGTTCGCTAGGTAGCTGCAATATACGTCATCAAAATAGCGAAGTAATCTCTAAGGTGACTAATTCACGGGAGGTGTAACCTTTGGGAAATAACGAGGAGAACAAGGCTTTATGTTTGGCGTTAATAAAGGCAGATAGCGAACAAGAGGTAATAGACATCCTTAGTAATGCGGGTTATTGGGACAATCCAAAAGTATGGCGTTATTATGGAGACTATGAAAACAATTTTAATTCCATTGGTAATCAGCAAGCCCATCCAGTAGCTGCACTCGTAGAAAAAATAATCAATTCAGTAGACGCTCGTCTCATGCGCGAATGTCTCGTGCGGGGTATAGATCCCGAGTCTGAGGATGCTCCGCAAAGTATCACTGATGCAGTAGCTCTTTTCTTTGAGAATAGAAAAGTTTCTGATTCTTGTATGGCTGGACGCATAAAGAATTGGGACGATAATAAAAGACTAGAAGAGTCTAAAGGAATTACTGTAGCAGCTACTGGATTTAAACCCCCACATAACATGTGCCTTACAATAGCTGATAATGGGGAAGGGCAGTCTCCAGCAGCAATGCCTACCACTTTTTTGTCCCTCACAAAATCAAATAAACTGAGAATTCCTTTTGTTCAAGGTAAATTCAATATGGGAGGTACAGGCGTTCTCAAGTTTTGTGGCAAACGAAATCTTCAACTCATCTTAAGCCGAAGGGATCCAAAGATTTGTAATTCAAATAGACCCTCATATAGTGATTGGGGGTTTACCATAGTACGTCGAGAGGACCCTGTTGGAACTCGGAGAAGTTCGGTTTACACCTATCTCGCACCCATCGATGCGAAAGGTGATCATGTGTCTGGCGATGTACTCCATTTTTCTGCTGACAGCATGCCTATTTTCCCCGAGCGTAATAAACCTTACGCAAGGGAGTCAGAATGGGGAACGCTTATAAAGCTTTACGAATACGCCACTGCACACAAATCACATATTCTAAGGAAAGACGGACTATTAGCTCCTGTCGACTTGCTCTTGCCGGAACTGGCATTGCCAGTACGTTTACATGAATGCAGAACTTATCCAGGTGGTGCGGATATTACTGTGAATGGTCTTATGGTTCGTTTATCAGATAATAAAGGCGATAATATCGAACCAGGTTTTCCATCGTCATCGCAATTATCAGTCGACGGACAACAGATTACTGCAACAATATTCGTTTTTAAAAAAGGGAAGAGCGATACATACAAAAAATCCGAGGGAAT
>LFRU01000111.1:0-597 GCA_001512495.1 Syntrophothermus sp. DTU052
GTCCTGGTTTGGGACAATCATCTGTCAGTATCGAGGATTGGAGCATTGACCGATGCGAATTCTATTTGTTGTTCTGGCGGTCTTATTACTAATGTTATATTCACCCTACCTGCTCTACATTCTCCGCGGGAAGGCAGAGGAGTTTGAGAGCCTCCTGCAGCATGAGGCAACGGCTTCTCTCGATTATTTGCGGGAGAACCCGTGGCGGGTTCTGATACCGGTGGTGGTGATCGCCATATTGTTGGAAGCGGCCTACTTTGTTTCCGCCTGGTTGACGTTTAACCTGCTGGTCTATCGCGGTATCACCCTGGGATTCATGGGGTTTGAGGTATTTCATCTGGTGAGGACTCTATGGTACCTGCCGGGCTTCGTTTCCGGCAGGGTCAAAGTAGACACCCTTATTATCTGGCCTCTGGAGCGGACCAGTGCTATCGCCTTCTCGATCCATGCGGTTCTGGGGCTCATATTAATCATCTGGCCGTAATAGAGGCGATAGAAACGAGGTCCCGGGCTCCTTTTATCACAGCACCAGGCAGTTGTCTGTTATTGTTGATTCGGTGCCCAGCCTGCGGGTACTTTCCTGCACGGTCTGGAGAA
>LFRU01000111.1:679-14215 GCA_001512495.1 Syntrophothermus sp. DTU052
CCGTCGGCGGTCAGCTGAAGGTCCAGTATCAGACCCTGCCGGGTAAAGAGGTGCTGGTTCTGGTCAAAGATAAAATTGCCGAGGCTGTACGCTATAAGGCCGTTCCCGTATCTCTCAAACCCCTGGATGATATGGGGGTGATGACCGATTATGAGATCGGCCCCGCCGTCAATCAGGGCCCGCCCTAGCTCCTGCTGGCCGGCATCCGGGTACCTGCTGTATTCGGTACCCCAGTGGAGCGATACAATCACTACATCCACCTGCGGGCGCAGCGCTGCCACATCCTCCAAAATCAGTTCCTGCTCCAAGGGGGCTACCCCGCTGATGGTTTCAGTAGCCCGGAATGTGCGGCGGTAACGGTAATCATAATAGATGTCCGCAAAGATGGTATAAGCCAGGAACCCGACCCGGAGCCCGTTCTTTTCGATGATTACCGGTTGGCGGGCCTCGTCTATGTTCCGCCCTCCTCCTACCGGTTCGATCTGGCTGGAGCGCAGGAGTTCCAGGGTATCCAGAAAGGCGTCCGTATCGTAGTCCAGGGCATGGTTGTTGGCTACGCTCAGCACGTCTAACCCGGCTTGTTTGAGCCTGGCCGCCATTTCCGGCCGGGCCCGGAAGCATATGCCCTTGCCCGGCAGGGGGTTGCCCCGTTCAGACAGGGGAGACTCCAGGTTGCCGAAGGTGATGTCGGCCTCCTGCAGCTTATGTTCAATCCTGGCAAAGGGATAATCGGTGCCGTGAGCCTGCATAAGGCGTTCGACTTTCCGGGCCAGCATGATGTCTCCAACTGCCACCAGGGATACCTGGTAGGACGGCTCCACCACCTGGGGACTAACCGCCGGAACCTTTTCCTCCTCCAACTGCTCGGCCCAGGCCAACCCTATTACCAGGCCCAGCAGTACCAGGACTGCCAGCCATTTTCTCATATTCTCCCCTCCTTAACCGCGGGATAAGGAACCGGTCCTCGGCACAGGACTTCATCCCCTGCTCCCACCTGTCAGTTTATCAGTTGATGGCTCCGTTAACCAGTCCTTTTTTCTACCAATAAACCCTTTATTCTTCCCGTTCTCTGAAGATGGTAAACGGGTTCTCCCCGTAGCCGGTCCCTGCCTGTTGGGAGAAATAAAGCATCAGGCTGCGCGATATTATGCTGTCCATTGGCTCTCCGGAATAAGAGCTCTCGGCCTGGAGCCGTTCATATATCTGCTGGGGAAGATTTATCTCCAGTTTCACTGTCAATGTCCTCCTTTCCACCCTGGTTTACGGCAGATCCTGGTTTTAGAATAGCCTGTAGATCTTCACTCTATTCCCGGAACGCCGCGGGAGAGTCCGTGCAAACAGGCCCATCAGCAGGATATAGAGGGGCGAGAGGATGTAGCCCAAAAGAAAGTAGAGGGGAAAACCCTGGATACGAATGGGTGGAAGGAGTGACAGCAGCGGCAAAAAGGGAGTGTGCCACATCTGCAGGGCAAAATCAAAGTAAGAGGTCAGGGGGCCGTAGCGCCACCAGCTGTACAGAGCCAGGCCGCTGAACACCAGTCCCGGGAGCTGGGCCAGGAAGGCTGTTGCCATAACCCGGCCGGCGTTCATGCCGTTCTCCACCATACGCCGACTCCAGATGAACAGCACGTATAAAAAAGCTGCTGCTGCCAGGAGGTCCAGCCCCGGGAAATACGTGGTGAGCCAGACCAGTACCGCATAAAGCACGTTAAATATCAGCAGTCGACAGGCGGTTCCGATCATCTCTTCTCTCCTTATCAGAGGCTGCATCATCTGCTCCCTGGAATCAAGAAGCCGTCCCGCGATACCAGACTTAAAGGTCACCGTCCTGGGAGATAACTGATACCAGAGGGCTGCGGTACAGGTTGTCCGGGGTGATCCACAGATCATGGCCGGAGTCCAGCTCCAGCCCGAGGCGGCGGTAGGCTTCCCATATAATCTTGGTGCAGTTCCACACCCGGTCACCGGGCTTGAAGGCCAGGGGGTAGAAGAGCTGTCCGTCCCAGTCGGCCACCATCTCCACCGCCTGTTGGCGGTTTTCGGAATTGGTGATGACCCGCAGGATGCAGGCGCGGTCATAATGGCGGAACCTTTCGATCCTCACCCGACTTACCCCGCTGCTGAGCCAGCCCTGCCAGGCCACGCCCTCGCCCTCGTAAATGGCGGCGTGGGTAAACTTCCCGTAGGTGGCCCCGTCATAGCCGCCGAGGAGGATATCCCCCGGCTGGATAAGGCTCAGGTCCAGTTGGTTTCCCCGCCCGGAAGGAATTCCGGATCCCAGATGGCCCTGGCCCAGTGCCTTTATCGCCTGTCCCATCACCCGGGAGGAGGTATTCTGCCAGTTGTAGCCGTTGATGCCCATGATAAACAGGGCCAGGATGAGGTCCAGCAGGAGCAGCAGCCACAGGGGGTCATGCCGGCGTTCTTTACGTTTACTGTAGGTTTTGTTTAACGACGGAATCGCCTGTACCCCCTTTAACAAAGCAGAGGGACAACCTCTCCGGTTTTCCTGCTTTCCCTCAGTTTTTCGCCCGGAGTTTTTTGACCGCCATGTCGAGCCCCTCGACCGTAAGCTCAAACATCGGAAATATCTCCTGCAGCATCTTTATGGTCACGGAGCCCTCCGTGATTTCCCAGTAGCGGGCGGGAATCGGATTGAGCCAGACCGATGACTCAAAGTGCTGCTTGAATCTTCTCATCCATACGATCCCCGGCTCCTCGTTGAACTGTCCCCAGTCAATAATCCCGCCTTTGGCGGTCAGTTCCGTCGGCGCCATGCTGGCATCCCCCACCAGCAGGACTCGGTAATCGCTGTCCAGGTTGCGGAGGACATAATTGGTCTCCACCGAATTGCTGACGCGACAGCGAGGATCCAGGTACAACAGGTCGTAGATGCAGTTATGAAAATAGTAGACCTGAAGGTCTTTAAAGTGCTTGGAACGGTTGGCCGCTGCGAAGAGCTGGTTGCAGAGCCGGGTGTACGGGAACATGGAACCGCCGGAGTCCATCACCAGGAGAACCTTGATGGCATTCTCTCGCGGTCGCTCCCATACCAGCTCCAAGCGTCCGGCGTTCTTGCTGGTAGCCTCCACCGTCCCATCTATATCCAGTTCGGTTTTGGGCCCCTCCAGCCGGGTGCTGAACTGCCGGAGTTTGCGCAGGGCCATCTGGAACTGGCGGGTGTCGAGGACGGTGTCGTTGCGGAAATCTCGAAACTGCCTCTCGCTAGCCACCTTGACCGCCGACTTGTTGCGAGACTCGCCGCCAATACGTATGCCTCCGGGATGGTAGCCGGAGTGGCCGAAGGGGGAGGTTCCCCCGGTTCCGATCCAGTAGTTTCCTCCGTGATGTTCCTCCGTCTGTTCCTTCAGGCGCTCCTCCAGCATCTTTTTCAGGGTTTCCAGGTCGAGCTGCTTGTGGTTGCGCCGCATCTCCTCAGTGATCTCCAATGGAGGGAGGTTCTTGTCGAGCCACTCCCAGATGGTCTCGGGCAGGTCTTCCGGGGTCTCCACTCCGTGGAAATACTGGGCAAAAGCCAGATCGAAGCGGTCGTAGTGAGCCTCGGTCTTGACCAGCACCGCCCGGCACAGGTGATAAAAGGCGGTCAGGCTGGAACCGGCCATCCCCATCTCCAAGGCATCAAGCAGTGTATACCACTCGTTCATGGAGACCGGCACCCCATGCGCTTTTAAGATGTAATAAAAATCGGTAAACACCCTATCACACCCTATCTTAAATGGAAGGACTGCCGGTGTGCTATCCGCGACTGCGGGCGATTATTCAGGTGCCACAAAAGGGCGTCCAGGTCCTGATTCTTCTTGAGCAGCACCCCCATGAAGGGAAGCTCCTCGGTAATGCGTTTCGGGCTGATGCCTCCGATCACCAGGGCCTGCAGCCAATCCAGGAGTTCACTGGTGCTGGGCTTCTTCTGGAACTCGGGAATGGTCCGCAGCCAATAAAAGGCCTCCAAACACTGTTCCATCAGTTTTTTGTCCAGATCCGGGTAATGCACCTTGATGATCTCCTTCATGCCTTCCGGATCGGGGAAGGCAATATAGTGGAAGATGCACCGGCGCAGAAAGGCATCCGGGAGTTCCTTTTCCGCATTGCTGGTAATGATAACAATGGGCCGGTGCTTTGCGGTTATAGTCTCCTTGGTTTCCGGAATATAAAAATTCATCTGGTCGAGTTCCCATAACAGGTCATTGGGGAACTCCAGGTCGGCCTTGTCGATCTCATCTATCAGCAGGACCACCTGTTCGTCGGATACGAAGGCTTCCCCCAGTTTGCCCAGTTTGATATACTGCGAGATGTTGCTGACATCATGATCGCCGAACTGGCTATCGTAGAGTCTCTGCACCGTGTCGTAAACATAGAGTCCTTCCTGAGCCTTGGTAGTAGACTTGATGTTCCAGACGATCAGCCTCTTACCCAGTCCCTCGGCAATGCTCTGGGCCAGCATCGTCTTGCCGGTGCCCGGCTCACCCTTGATTAAAAGGGGTTTCTGCAGGGCTATAGCGATGTTCACTGCGTTACGAAGTTCATCGGATACTATGTAGTTGCTTGAACCTCTGTATTCGCCAAAGCTTTTTTTCATTCTCCTATCCCTCAATTCCATTATCGCGTATATTACGTTAACAGATTAACAAACCGCGGCCTCTTTCGTCAATTTCGCTGGAAGTAATATCCTGCCGGTCCTGAGAGGTTATGAACCCCCTTATGTCGAATTGTGTAAATATATACAGGAGGGAGGGGAATAACATGAGAAAGCGGCCGAGTTTGCTGCTAGCTGTTGGTCTGGTAGTCCTGATTGGCCTGGTTTTCCTGGGGGCCAAATATGGTCCCGCCATGCTGGACAACAATCACGCCATACCCCCGGCTGAGAACGTCGATCCGTCAGCAGAACCTGATGAAACCCAGCACCCGGAGGAGCCGGTGGAACCCGAGCCCGGAGACCCGGATACCCCGTCCCAGGAAGCTGAGACCCCGGATGAGCCTACCGGGAGCCTGAGCAACACCAAGATGAGCTGGTACTTTACCCGCAACAGCAATCATCAGGTGCCCGCCATCCCGAATGAGGCCAAAATCATAACCAAGTACCGGGGCATGTATGTGGGGGATACCTCACGCCGGGTGGTTTACCTCACTTTTGACAACGGTTATGAAAACGGTTATACCACCCCGATACTGGACGCCCTGCGGGATAATCAGGTTAAAGCTTTATTCTTTGTAACGGAAAGTTATATCAATCGGAACCCGGAGATCATCAAACGCATGGTGGCGGAGGGTCATGCGGTGTGCAACCATACCTCAACCCACCCCAGTATGCCGGATATATCCGATTCCCAGATAGAAAACGAGATCAGAAAGACGGAAGAGGCCTTCCAGCGGGTGACCGGTACCCGGATGCCACCCTACCTGCGCCCGCCCAGCGGCGAGTACAGTGAAAGGACCCTGGCAGTGACCCGGAATCTGGGCTATTCCACGGTATTCTGGAGCATGGCGTTTAAGGACTGGGATGTCAATAACCAGCCAGGTGCTGATTATTCCTATAACCACGTAATGACCAATGTTCACCCGGGAGCTATAATACTGCTGCATGCGGTATCGTCCAGCAACGCCGAGGCCATGGACCGGATTCTAAAGGATCTAAAGGCAGAAGGTTACGAGTTCTCTCTCCTGCCGTAAGATGCGCAACGGCTCGTCACAGCCTCGCTCCCAGTCGCCGACTAAGTGACCTCTGGAGCAAATAACAAGGGCGGGGCGGCTAAATGCGTGTTCGCCAAGCTTGATTTATTTTTCACAAGTGTTATAATACCCTTAAATCAAGATGACCCCGGGCCGCTAGAGATAGACAATGGCCTGGAGCCGGCTTTCACATCCCCTAAAGACCAAATTAAAACCCACCTCCCCCAGTGTGGGTTTCTTTCTTGCCGGTGACATTTACTGTTAATCGCCGCATCATCAGACTGCCTCCCTGATCGGCTGATGTGTTTGATGCACCGCGAGGGTTAAACGCCTTAATGCACCAACCGCCCTGCCGCCATGAATATTGGCCGGGAATTAGGCCCAAACTATGAGGAGATTCATTATAAGGGCGGTATGTGTAATGATAACTGATGGGACCATTAGGGTTCTGACTATCGATCTTACCAGTAAGTCGTGGGAGGTTGAGGAGAGGCCCGATCTGTTTCGCTTCCTGGGTGGCGTGGGGGTCGGGATAAGGTTGCTGGACGAGAATGTCCTTTATGACCGGGATCCCCTGGACAGCGGGCAGCCGGTGATCTTCTGCGTGGGCCCTCTTTCTTCAATATATCCGGTGATCACAAAGACCGTCTGTATGTTCCGCTCCCCGTTAACCAATGAGTTGGGGGAAAGCTACGCCGGGGGCAGACTGGCTCTGGCCATGGTGTACTCCGGGTACGATGCGATAGTCATCAAAGGGGACTCCCCGCGGCCGGTATATTTAAGCATCGGCCCGGAAGGGGTCGAGTTCCGCAATGCTGAACCCCTGTGGGGGGTGGGAACCGAGGAGACCGGGAGGTACCTGCGGGAGATGGAACCGGGACGCAGTTTCCGTTCCATAGTCAGGATTGGGCCGGCCGGTGAAAACCTGGTGCGCTTTGCCAACCTCAACGTGGATACCTTCCGTCATTTTGGTCGCCTGGGACCGGGAGCCGTATTCGGCAGCAAGAACCTCAAAGCCCTGGTGGTATTCGGCGACCGGGATTACCCCATTCCCAAAGAACAGCAGAAAGCCTACCGTAAGCTCTATAAGAAGATCCACGACCGGGTCACCAAGACGGACGTGATGGAGAAATACCACGACCTGGGGACTACGGTAAACATCCTGAAACTGAATGCCATGAAAGGCCTTCCCACCCGCAACCTGCAGTCGGCCACTTTTGAAAAGGCCCAGGAAATATCAGGAGAAGCCTTTGCTGAGGAGAAGCTGATCCGCAAGCTGTCCTGCAGCAGTTGCCCCATAGGATCAATCCATATCGCGGCTCACCGGCGGCCATTTTGTGATAAGAGCCATGAATACGAGACTTCACAACTGGCCTACGACCACGAACTGGTCTTTGCCCTGGGCAGCTTCCTGGGTACGGACAGCCAGGAGGATTTCCTTACCCTACTGGATGCGGTGGAAGACCTGGGATTCGATGTCATGAGCGCCGGTGTGCTGCTGGGTTGGCTGACAGAGGCCTTTGCCAACCAGCTGGTAGGGGAGGAGGAACTAGGTACCCGTTTGGAGTTCGGCTATACCGAGGGCTACCTGCATGTCCTGCGGAATATGGCCCAGCCGAAAAACGAGCTCTACCGTCTGCTGGGCAAAGGGACGGAGGCGGCCGCGGAGCAGTTGGGCGGGCTGGATTACGCCTGCACCCTGGGACGTACGGAGATGACCGGCTATCATACCGGGTACGGGGCGGCTCTGGGACAAGCCGTCGGCGCCCGGCACTCTCACCTGGACAATGCCGGGTACTCGCTGGACCAGACCAAGAAGTACAGTGATCCGGCTTCCCTCGTGAGGGCGATGTTCGAGGAAGAAATCAACCGCTGCATTACCAACTGCCTGATTATGTGCCTCTTCGCCCGGTCAGTCTATGATTATCCCACCATCATCGAAGCTCTGGCCACCATCGGGATTGAAAAAAGCGAAGAAGAATTGAAGGAGTTGGCTCGAGAAATCTATCGCCACAAGATCATGGTCAAACAGAAGATGGGCTTCGATTTCCGCAAGCTCCGCTTCCCTAAGCGTTTCTTTGAGACGGAATGTCTTAACGGGGTATTAAAGGAAGAAGTAATGCAGGAAATGCTGGACCTCTATATCCGGGAGGTGGAACAGCTTATGGCCGGCTGGCAGGATCCTCAGGAAAAGCCGGCAACCGCACAGGCTGCCGCCGAAGGCCTCCGGCCGGTCCCCCCGTCATAGTCAGGGGTCTGCTTCAGCCACCCTTCAGTTCCCAGGCCGCGGTTTCCGCATCCGGGGCCGTCCACCGAGGCTGAACGCACCGGTATGGCGTTTTCCCGCGGAAGGCGTTTATGCATATGCTCCGTCAACGGGGGCCATCCCCGTGACGGATTTCGTTTTTACCTGGGTTTGAACTTAAACCCGAAACGTATCAGGGCATAGAGGCTGAGTAACGCCCAGGCTCCCTCCAGCAGTATGAATCCGGCCTGAACTTCACGAATGGCCACAACCGTAAGAATACCCGATCCGACAAGATTCATCAGGTTGTAGAACAGGTCCTCGCGGTCAGCCCGCCCGAACTGGTTCAGCGCATAAGCCCCGAGTATTAGCAGCGCCCCGGCCAAAGAAATCCATTGCCACATTTGTTGACTCTCCTATGGTGTTTCATTTTATGCTCATTCTATCAGTTTTCCCCATGCGGCTGCTTCCCTCTGTTTGGTATGTTTGGAATAAAAAAATAGGATAAGGCTAACCGGCGGTGCAAGAATAACACTAAACCTTAATAGAAGGGAGGCGTTATTACTGTCCAAAGTCAGTTTTTACGGAGGAGTTTCGATTGATCCTTTCCCTCCGACCACCGGCGATAGCGTGTCGATAACCTATTCGGGCCTACTCGCCAAAAGCGGAGCAGACCGGGTCTTTGCTCATGTAGGTTATGGCTCCGGAAAATGGTCAAACATCAGGGATATTGAGATGAACCGACAGGGCGAGCAGTTCGTGACGCAAATCAAGATGGAACCAGGAGACATGTTTAACGTATGCTTCAAGGATTCAGCCAATAACTGGGACAATAACAGCGGCAACAATTGGAGTACCAGGATCACCAGCCGACGTTACTAGCACCCATGCTAGTACCAGCTCCTCCCGGATCCCGGTCCGCCCCCGCGGGCCGGGACTTTTTTGGCCCCACGAGGTCAAACACCCCGAAGCTGCCCGGCCCTGACCATCACCTTACTGCTTCAATGGGATACAACCCCGATCCGCTTCCAAAAGGTGCAAATATCTCCACCTGCAACTTTATTACAACGGGTATCCGTATATTATATAGTAGGCAGATGGAGCCGAAGGGAGTAAAATAAAGCAAGCAAGGGGGTCATCCCCCCTGCTTGCCCCGGCAGCCGCGCCCGGGACTTTGTCTCTGCGGCACGGGCGTGCTAAGGATATATTACAGGTTTCTGGGGTGGGAGCTGGTATTGAGCAGGTATGATCGGGTCGCGAGCTTTGTATCTCTTGACTGGAAAGATCCGCCGGGCCTCCTGAAAGTGTTCGCCGTACCACCAGGTGAAGCTGTTGGTTATCCCGATGGCGGTAGGGCGGCCGGACACCGTGTGAATTATGCAGGGTTTACCGTTGATCTTTCCCATATATAAGGCAACATGACTGATGTAGCGGTTGCCTTTGGAGTCCTTGTTCCAGAACAACAGGATATCGCCGACCCACAGCTTGTTCACCCCGACCAGCTCCCATTTTTTTGAGCTTCCCGGCTGCAACCGGGAGTAGACTCCGGGTACCTTCCTTCCCACCTTGTCATAATCCCTGGCCCTGGTGGTAATGTCAAATCCGAAGTCCTTATAAATCAGGGAAACGAAGTTGGAACAGTCAATCCGGCCGTCCCTGGCATAGTTGGAGTGCCCATAGACCATGTAGCCGTTTTCCATATACCAGATGGCCCTTTTGATCATCTTCTGGCCAAGCGTACCTTTATAATTATCAAAAAAGGCTTTGACGATGGGAACCTCATGCTTCTTGTAAGCCGGCATATTGGCATAATACGTCTCTATGTATTTGTTGCTGCTTTTGGCCGAAACCTGAGGTGTCGCGGCGACGCCAATGCCCATAAGCATGGCCAAACATAAAACTAAAATGGTTACCCTTTTTAGCATAAGCACCTCCTGCCTTTAGAAACTCAACCTGGTCCTTTATTTACTTTTTCTGTTGCCCCCCTTTCCTCTAGCTCTCTGTGTATTTAACTGGTTCGACTAGGAGTTGCGGTCCCCTTTAGGTAAATGGTGGCAACCCGCAGGGGAGTAACAACCCGATAACCTTGAGGCCCCATACACCGATGCCTAGTACCCGGGAACCGGACGCCTGTAGGAAGTGCCCACCGGATTGGTAGCCGGGAAGAAGATTCACTTGCCGGATGCCTCCCGAAGCAAAAAGGCGCCCTGCCGCATGAAGTTATCATGGGCAAGGACGCCTTGTCCACCGACGGTATTCAGTTGGGGATCAGTCAAGCTCCCTGATACCCGAGCTTCCTGGATAGACGCAGGGCGACATCCTTCACGATCGGAATCAGTTCGTTGCTGATATATGAGGGGGTCATTCTCATGCTGGGCCCGGATACGCTGATGGCCGCCACTACTTTACCGCCGTGAGTCTTAATGGGGGCGGCCACACACCTGACATCTTCATCCCGCTCGCCCAGGTCCAGGGCGTAACCCTCCCGTGCCACCCGAGCCAGCTCTTTGGCCAGCAGTCCGGGGTCGGTTATGGTGTCCCGGGTGAACCGTTCCAACTCAGCAGTGGCCAGGTAGTGGGAGAGTTCTTCCCGGCCGAGCGCGGCCAGGAGCACCTTCCCCGAGCCGGTACAGTGAGCCGGACCCCGGTTGCCTACCCGGGCAAACATCTTTACTATAACTATATTATTCGATTCGATCTGATCGATGTATACCACCTGGAAGTTATCAAGGACCGCCAGATTCACCGTCTCGTTGCACTGGTCCACCAGCTCCTGCATGAAGGGGGCGGCCACCGCTTTTAGATCCGTGGAGTCCGCCGCGGCATTGCCGATGTAGAACAGCTTGAGCGACAGCTTGTAGCGGCTGTCCTCATCCTGTTCCACAAAGCCCCTCACCAGGAGGGTGTTCAACAGGCGGTGGGTGGTGCTGGGCTTCAGGCCCACCTTGTCCGCCAGGTCCCCCAGGTTTATGGGACCCCCGTATTCAGCCATGGCTTCGATGATGCTGAGCGCTCTATCCACCGACTGGACTGTTTTGGGCTCATCTCCCGGCGACAACGGATCGCTGATTTCTACCAGATTGTCAACGCTCATTATAATCCCCAATCAATTCCTTTTTTGGTTATACTATTTTAGCCCATTCTGATGGCAGAATCAAAATATGCAGAGCCCGCCGGGATTATAGCGTTGCCAGGTAATCGTTGATGGCCCGGGCCGCCTTTTTGCCGGCTCCCATGGCCAGAATCACGGTGGCGGCACCGGTAACAATGTCCCCTCCGGCAAAAACCCCGGGTTTTGAAGTCTTCCCGGTCTCGTCGGCCACAATATTGCCCCGGCGGTTGAGCTCCAGGTCCGGGGTGGTTTCGGGTACCAGGGGATTGGGACCCTGGCCGATGGCCATTACCACCGTATCCACTTCCATAAAGAACTCGGAGCCCTTGATGGGTATCGGGCTGCGGCGGCCGCTTTCATCCGGCTCGCCCAGCTCGTACCGCAGGCAGGTCATACCCCGCACCTTTCCTTCCTCATCCGCCAGGATCTCTACCGGACTGGTGAGCAGGTGGAATTTAACCCCTTCCTCATGGGCGTGTTCGATTTCCTCTTTCCTGGCCGGCATCTCTTTCTCCGAACGCCGGTAAACAATATATGATTCCTCGGCACCCAGCCTCAAGGCCGTCCGGGCAGCGTCCATCGCTACGTTGCCGGCTCCGATAACTGCTACCCTCTTTCCGGTGACTATCGGGGTAATATATTCCGGAAAACGGTAGGCCTTCATCAAATTGGAACGGGTCAGGAATTCGTTGGCCGAATACACCCCGTTGGAGTTTTCACCGGGGATATTCATGAAATACGGCAGACCGGCACCGGTGCCGATGAAGACCGCATCATACCCCGACTGCAGAAGCTCATCTACCGTCAATACCTTGCCGATCACCATGTTGGTGCGGATCTTGACGCCCATCTTCTCGATGTTGGCGATTTCGCGTCTGACAATGTCCTTGGGCAGCCTGAATTCCGGGATCCCATATACCAGGACCCCACCGGGGGTATGCAGCGCTTCAAATACGGTTACATCGTGCCCCATCATGCACAGATCGGCGGCTGCAGTCAACCCGGCCGGGCCGGATCCGATAATGGCCACCTTTTTACCGGTAGGACTGGCCGGCTTCTGAATGGTTCCCTCACCGCGGGCCATCTCATAATCGGCTACAAACCTTTCCAAACGGCCAATGGCTACCGGCTCTTTCTTCTTACCCACCAGGCAGTACTTCTCACACTGGGCTTCCTGGGGGCATACCCGGCCGCAGATGGCCGGCAGGTTGTTCTTCTCCTTTATTTTGGCAATGGCTCCCGCAAAATCTCGCTCCCGAATGCGTTCAATAAACGCCGGAATATCAATCTCCACCGGACAACCCTGGCGGCAGGGAGATTTTTTACAGCTCAAGCACCTCTCGGCCTCAATGACCGCATCCTCCTCGGTGTAACCTAGAGCAACCTCGGAAAAGTTTTTGATGCGGACCTGGGGGTCCTGGGTGGGCATGGGTTGCTTGTTTGGTTGCTTGTTCACTTTTCTCTTGGCATCTACTTCTGACATCTGCAGCCACCTCCGTGTGCTTCATCCGCAATTTTCTCCTGAGCCAGGAACATCCGGGCTCTCTGCTGGGCCAGGTTCCAGTCCACCTGATGACCGTCGAATTCGGGTCCGTCCACACATGCAAACCGGGTCTCCCCGCCTACCTCTACCCGACAGGCCCCGCACATGCCGGTCCCGTCGACCATGATGGGATTAAGGCTTACTATCGTCTGGACCCCGAATTCCTTGGTAACCTCGGAAACAGCCTTCATCATTACCAGCGGACCGATAGCTATTACCCGGGCATAATTGTCCTGGCTGAGAATTTTGCACAGGGCATCGGTAACAAATCCTTTTTCTCCGTAGGAGCCGTCATCGGTCATCACCACCAACTGGTGGCTGACCTTGCGCATCTCCTCCTCCAGGATGAGAAGTTCCCGGTTGCGGGCGCCGATTATTGAAACCACATGGTTCCCCGCTTCATACAGAGCTCTGGTAATCGGGTACACGGGGGCTACTCCCACCCCGCCGCCGACACATACCACCTTGCCAAAATCCTCTATTTCGGATTTCTTGCCCAAGGGGCCGACAAAGTCGAGGATGGAATCTCCGGCTTCCAGCAATCCCAGATCCCGGGTAGAACGGCCAACCTCCTGGAATATGATGGTGATGGTTCCTTCCTGGCGGTCAAAATCGGCAATGGTCAAGGGAATACGCTCTCCATACTCGTTTTCCCGCAGGATTATGAATTGACCGGGTTGCGCTTTGGCAGCGATTTCTGGAGCCTCAACCACCATCAGCTTGAGTTCCGGCCCCAGAACCTTCTTGCTTTGAATCCTGTACATTATAACCCTCCTATGGCACGAACTTTAAAAACTCTCAAGCTACATTATAACGCATATTTCAGCATATGAGATTCTTCGACATCAAGTATTTTAACTGAGAAAAATTGAAAAATCCCCGGGCACTTAGGGTTTAGCCGGGTTAATAGCGGACAGGTCGGCGGGATCACGGGTGGTATCATCTTCA
>LFRU01000033.1 GCA_001512495.1 Syntrophothermus sp. DTU052
CTGTCACTCCCCTGGAGCCATGAAACCAAGGACCGCCTTGACCTTTCGGTGGCGGAAAAGATATTGAACGAGGATCACTATGGGTTGGATAAACCGAAAGAGAGGATCCTTGAATACCTGGCTATCAGAAAACTGGCCAAAAAAATGAAAGGACCGATACTCTGTTTCGTGGGACCGCCTGGAGTCGGGAAAACCAGTCTGGGCAAATCGGTGGCTCGGGCACTAAACCGCAAGTTCGTCAGGGTATCGCTGGGCGGCATCAGGGATGAAGCCGAAATCCGCGGGCACCGGCGCACTTATGTCGGTTCTATGCCCGGTCGGATACTGCAGGGTA
Source organism: Syntrophothermus sp. DTU052 (assembly GCA_001512495.1). GTDB lineage: Bacteria > Bacillota > Syntrophomonadia > Syntrophomonadales > DTU052 > DTU052. Next base: position 335 of record LFRU01000033.1, read on the forward strand.
TGAAACAGGCGGGTTCAAAGAATCCGGTCTTTCTGCTGGATGAGATTGACAAGATGACATCCGATTTCAGAGGTGATCCGTCGTCTGCTCTGCTGGAGGTCCTCGACCCGGAACAGAACTATATGTTCAGCGATCACTATGTGGAGGTTCCTTTTGACCTGTCCAAGGTGATGTTTATCACTACCGCGAACTCGGCGCACAATATACCGAAACCCCTCCTCGACAGGATGGAGGTTATCAACTTAAGCGGTTACACCGAGGAGGAGAAAGTTCACATCGCTCTTGACTTCCTCTTTCCAAAGCAGGTTAAAGAGCATGGATTAAGACCCCAAAATATATCGATATCAGAAGGCGCAGTTAGAAGAATAATCCGGGAGTACACCCGGGAAGCAGGAGTCAGAAACCTGGAGCGGGAGATTGCTGCCATCTGCCGCAAAACTGCCCGGGAAGTGGTTAA
>LFRU01000083.1:0-12710 GCA_001512495.1 Syntrophothermus sp. DTU052
AATCGAACTGACTTAACGGCTGATACAATAGAGGTTGTCATAAAAGGGTTAGGAAAATATCACGTAAACAAGGGCACACTGGTGGGCGATTTATGTGCCTCAATCCAGAAGGATCATCCATACCCGATCGTAGCTGTAATCATAAACAACACTATCAGGAATCTGCATTACAGGCTGCAAAATGATTGTGAGATGGCACTGGTGGATATGTCCATGGGGGCAGGATTAAGGATATATCGCCGGAGTGTTTGCTTTCTGTTGATAAAGGCCTGCCGAGATCTTTTCCCAGATCGCACTATGATGGTAAAGCACACCTTGTCCAATGGGTTGTTTTGCGAATTCTTAAATCAAGCAACCAACGATAATGAGGTTGAGCAGATTCTGGAACGAATGAGGGAAATAGTCGAAGAGGACTTACCAATAAATCATTACCTCATTGAAAATGAAGAAGCAAGGCGGATATTTAATCTGCAGGGCCAGGAAGACAAGCTGAAGCTGCTTCGCTATCGCGATAAAGAAGGCACACATGTTTATGAACTGGACGGTTTGTATGAAAACTCTTATGGTCACATAGTTAACCGCACTGGTATATTGAGAAAATTCAAATTGCTGTATCACCCACCGGGGATGATTTTAAGGACTCCGGAGATTGATGATATTGAATTGCTGAAGCCATATCGTGTTCAACCAAAATTAGCTGTGATTCATGGGGAAGCCAAGGACTGGGCAGAAATGCTGCATGTGCCGCACGTGGCGGCATTGAACGAAATGATCGTAAAAGGCAGGATTGATGATTTAATACGGGTGAACGAAGCCTTACATGAAAAGAAAATCGCTTCTATAGCGGATATGATATGCAGAAACCCCAGCATCAGGGTGGTTCTGATTGCCGGGCCATCTTCTTCCGGAAAGACTACTTTTGCTCAGCGATTGCTGATTCAACTCCGGGTTATTGGCCGACACCCGGAATCCATTTCACTTGACAATTACTTTATAGATCGAGAACTCACGCCGTTGGATGAGGAAGGCAACTACGACTTTGACAGTATTGATGCGATGAATTTGGATCTCTTTAATGATCACCTGTCTCGTCTGGTAAAAGGCGAGGAAGTAGAAGTGCCCATTTATAATTTTAGAACCGGTTGCGCTGAAGAATGCGGCATCAAAATGAAAGTGCCTCCCGGAGAAGTGATCATTTTGGAGGGTATTCACGCGTTAAATGATCATTTGACCTGGAGCATCCCTGCGGTCAACAAGTTCAAAATCTACATCAGTGCCCTGACTCAGCTAAATGTGGATTACAGCAACCGTATCCCGACCACTGACACCCGTCTTTTACGCAGGATAGTAAGGGATAACCGGACCAGAGGCAACTCGGCCCTTGACACTATCAGGCAATGGCCGTCGGTGCGCAGGGGAGAGGAGAAAAACATATTCCCCTTCCAGGAAAACGCTGACGTCATGTTCAATTCATCCCTGGTATACGAGTTGGCGGTATTAAAAATGTATGTCGAACCTTTGCTGGAGAACATTGACAATGATTGTCCCGAACACATTGAAGCAAGTCGGTTGCTGCGTTTCCTCAGTTATTTCCGGGGTATCTCCAGTTATAATATACCGCCCAATTCGATTTTGACAGAGTTTATTGGCGGCAGCTGGTTCGAATAAGATAATAGATAAAAGTAAAAAAACCGCCTGAGAGCGAAAGCCAAAAAGGCGGTTTTATGTTTATACAGGTTTACACGGTATTTCAATCGCTCAGCATCTCGGGCGTCCGGTGGGATGCTGAGCCCGCTCCTTACTTCACCGCATTGGCAGCCACCTGGATCGCGTCCCAGGTGGTGGCGAAGGGTGGGGCATATCCCAGGTCCAAAAATCCGAGCTCCTCTGCTCTCATACCGCGGTCAATCGCCACCGCGAAAACATTTACTCGCCAAGCACATTCCTTCCTGCCCATCAGTTGCGCTCCCAGCAGGACACAGGTCGCCGGGTCGAAGCACAGTTTAATCGTAATAGGAACCGGATCCGGGAAATACCGGGCGTGGGAGATATGCGTAACTGTCACCGTTCCCACCTCTATACCGGCCTCCCAGGCTTCGCTCTCGGTAATTCCAGTCTTGGCAAGCTCCAGATCCAGGCAGCGGAGCATTGTGGTCCCCAGCGCATTGTCAAATCGCACCGGTCTGCCCAGGATGGCATCGGCCACCAGGCGTCCCTGTTTATTGGCGTTGGTTCCCAGCGGCAGATATACGGGGCGCTTTAAAATCTTGTGTATAACGGTAGAGCAATCGCCGGCCGCATAAATATCAGGCGCTGAGGTCCGCATGGAACTATCGGTAGTCAGAGCCCCGTTTGCTTCCTTCTGTATTACCGCGTCATCGACAAACGATGTGTTTGGGCGTATACCAACTGCAAGTATTACGAGATCAGCATCGTATCTTTCTTCCCCGGACGCAACCTGCTGTACCCAGCCCCGGCCCAGCAGTCCGGTCACCTTCGCTTCTGTATATACCACCACACCATGAGCGGCCAGTTCCTGCTCGACAGCGGTTGCAAACTCCGCATCAAAGCCGTTTAATACGCGGGGAGCAGCCTCAAAAAGACGCACATTTTTCTTCTGCAGCACACAGGCTTCAGCGATTTCAAGTCCGATGTAACCGCCACCAATGATGGCCACGTTCTGCACTTCCTGCCGCAGAAGGTGTTTCTTTATGCTTTCGGCATCGGCCAGAGTTTTCACTGTAAAGACTCCCGGCAGGTCNNACGGCATTCTCCGGTCTGCAGGCTGCGGACCGTAATGCGGTGTTCCGGCGGATTTACGTCAATGACCTCATGCTCAAGGTGCACTCGTATGCCGGCCTTTTCAAATTCGTTTACCGGCCTGATCCTCATCAGATCAAGTTCCGGGTTAAGATCCGCAATATAATAGGGCAGGCCGCAGGCGGCGTAGGAGACCTCGCGTGTCTTTTCAAAAACTACGACTTCGACATCTTTACTCCTGCGTACCAGGCGTGAAGCGGCGCTCATCCCGGCAGCGTTGCCACCAATTATCAGTACTCGCATCATAATCCCTCCTCCTATAACAACCGGTTCCAGCATCGCCGTCTCCCGGCCGACGGACTGACAGCGCCAACTGCTGTTACCCCAAGCACTTGACTCTTACCTTGGCGACGCTTTTCCGGTCCATTGGACTACCGCCTCCGTTCAGTATATCTCCAAGTGACTGGGCGCATCAATAATCAATATCGATACCAACCCCTAATCAACAGAGTTGGAAACACAGTAAACCATTATTGACGCTTTCAGTCATTCATAAGGTCAAGTTTGCGCCTTAACCCGCTAACCCGGTCAGTATGCCACGATTGTATCATTCATCAAGCCTTACCAAAACAGAAACAGAAGAAGGAAAATTATTTGAAAAAATTAATGACATATGTCAAAAATGGGGTATAATAAATAATGAAAACGACATATGTCAAAAACGTCAAGGAGGTGACTATAGATGCCAAGAGGCGACGGAACTGGACCTATGGGATATGGGCCTATGACTGGAAGAGGACTGGGGTACTGTTCGGGATCTGACGTCCCCGGTTATGCAACAGGTTGGGGCCCGGGTTTCGGCAGAGGTTTCAGGTGTGGTTTTGGTCGTGGTTTTGGCCGCGGCCTGGGAAGAGGTTTCGGATGGGGCTTCAGAAGAGGTTTTGCAGGACGCCCGGCGGCAGGAATCTCTCCGAAGGAGTTGCTGCAGCGGGAAAAAAAGATGCTGGAAGAGCGGCTTGAGCTCATAAACAAGGATTTAGAGAGCCTTTAAAGTGACAGGAGGATCCTCCTGTCACTTCAGGTGATAAGGAGAGATAAAATGTCACGCCCGAAAAAATGGAGAAAAGTATGCTGTCTGCCTGAGAGCACTTGGTTTGGGCCTCTTAATGCCCCCCAAGAACCGAAGCATTTTGTGAATATGACGGTTGAAGAATATGAAACCATCCGATTGATTGATCTGGAAAGGTTTACGCAGGAAGAATGTGCTCGGCAGATGAACATCGCCCGCACCACTGTCCAGGGAATTTACACTCAAGCCCGGAAAAAATTGGCTGATTCAATGGTTAATGGGAGAATATTGAAGATCGAGGGCGGGAATTACAAACTCTGCGATGGCCATTCGCAATTCTGCCATAGAAAGCGGTGCCGGCGGCGGCAACGTGCCCGTGGCGAAGGTGTGATAAACACAACGCCGAGTGGCTGTAATCCTGTGAAGAAGATGAATAATTGAAGGAGGTTCCTTATGAAGATAGCTATTCCGGTAGAGGACAAGTCGATAGAGGGCAATATATGCCAGTCGTTTGGACGTTCACCGTATTTCTTGATTTATGACACCGGGTCGGAGGAAAGTGTTTTTCTAAACAATACAGCAGCTGCAAGTCAAGGTGGTGCAGGGATCAAGGCTGCCCAAATCATCGTGGACAGCCGGGCCCAGGCCGTGTTGACCCCCCGGGCCGGGGAAAAGGCTGCTTCAGTATTGGCTGCTGCCGACATTAAGATTTATAAGACAATAAACGATTCAATAAGGGATAACATCAAAGCGTTTACCAAAGGTCGGCTGACCCTGCTTGATGATATTCATCCTGGTTTTCACCGGAGAAGGGGATAGCATGAAAATCGCGGTGCTGAGCGGCAAAGGCGGTACCGGAAAAACGCTTATATCGGTAAATATGGCTGCGGTCCTGCAGAAATCAGTTTATATCGACTGTGATGTTGAAGAACCGAATGGTCATTTATTCTTTAAGCCGGTTGATGTACGGTCGGAAAAAGTGTCGGTCAAGATTCCGGTGGCAGATGACAATCTCTGCAATGGTTGCCGTAAGTGTGTTGATTTCTGTAAATATAATGCCCTGGTTTATGTTAATGACAGATTGATGGTTTTTGAGGACATCTGCCATTCTTGCGGCGGCTGTGTGTTACTTTGTCCTGAGAGGGCCCTGTCGGAAAGGGATAAGGTTATCGGCGAAGTAAGAGGAGGTGTTTCGGAAAACGTTACAATTATCAGCGGGGTACTGAATACTGGAGAAGTTTCAGGAACTCCAATAATCAAGGAACTCATAAGCCGTATTTCCAGAGAAGAAAGACCCGTTATTATTGACTGTCCACCCGGCAGCGCCTGTATTGTTATGGAAAGTATCAAAGATGCAGACTACTGCATCCTGGTGGCAGAACCTACGCTGTTTGGGGTGCATAACCTCGACATGGTATGCGAGCTGGTGAGGCTGTTTGAAAAACCTTACGGGGTTATTGTGAATAAGTGTATGGATGGGGAAAACCCGGCGGAAGAATACTGTGTCAAAAACGGAATCAGGATTTTGGGGAAAATACCTTACGACGAGGAACTGGGCAGGCTGAATTCCAATGGCCTGATTGCGGCTTGGGTGGAAAGTAAGAGGTACCGTGAGCTGTTTAAGTCTTTGTATCAGAAGGTTGCCGGGGAGGTGCAGGCATGAGGCAGTTGTTAATTCTTAGCGGCAAGGGAGGCACCGGTAAAACAACTATTGCCAGTGCTTTTATTAAACTGTTAAATGCAAAAGTCTATGCGGACTGTGATGTAGACGCTCCCAATCTGCACCTGGTTATGAATCAGTCAACCGTTCCGAAACGCACGGATTTTTACGGTTTGCCCAAGGCCGAGATTAACAGGGATTTATGCCTGCAATGTGGTCTGTGCGAGCAGTATTGCCGTTTTGACGCCATTCAGATAGATGAGGAGGGCTGCTACGAGGTTCAGTATTATGAGTGTGAGGGTTGCGGCGTTTGTGAGGCTATCTGTCCGGTTGAAGCCGTATCTCTTCAACCGGCGATTGCCGGAGACCTTATGCTCTATGTGGATGACACGGTGTTCTCCACGGCGCAGTTAAGAATTGGAGCCGGCAACTCTGGATTGCTGGTTACCGAAGTCAAAAATAAGATGAAGTCAGTGGACATCGATGCCGAACTGGCCATCATTGACGGTTCGCCAGGAATCGGATGTCCGGTAATCGCTTCACTAAGCGGTGTTGATATGGTTCTGATTGTTGCAGAACCATCGATTTCGGGACTCAGTGACATGGAGCGCATTATCAAAACCGCAGAGGGATTTCAGTTGAAGATTGCCGTATGTACCAACAAGTATGACAGCAATATTGAGATTACGGAAAAGATTGAAGCATGGTGCCGGGAGATGGGTCTGCCTTATGCAGGGAGGATACCGTTTGATTCCCAGGCGGTGAAAGCGGTTAACAATGGTCTGAGCGTAGTTGATGTTGACTGCCCGGCCGGAAGGGCGGTTAAAGATGTCTTCCGGAGAACCATAAAAATATTGGATGCGTGAGGGATAGAAAATGAGCGAAAATCTTAACCATGGTTCTGCAGAAAAGAAAGATGTAAAGCCTGATTTTTCAGTTAAACTGCATGAGTTAAGCAATGTTAAAAAGGTAATCGGGGTAATGAGCGGTAAGGGCGGTGTTGGCAAGTCGTTGATTACCTCGATGCTGGCGGTTATGATGAACAACCGGGGTTACCAGACGGCGATTCTGGATGCTGACGTAACCGGCCCCTCCATACCGAAAGCCTTTGGGATAACGGAAAAGGCAACCGGCAATAACCAGGGATTACTGCCGGTTAAGAGCCTGAACGGCATCAAGATTATGTCCATCAATCTGCTGCTTGATAATGATACCGATCCGGTGGTCTGGAGAGGGCCTCTGCTGGCCGGGACGGTTAAACAGTTCTGGTCTGATGTGATATGGGGCGATATCGACTTTATGTTCATCGATATGCCTCCCGGAACGGGGGATGTGCCGCTTACGGTTTTCCAGTCCTTGCCTGTGGATGGGATTATCATTGTGACCTCTCCCCAGGAACTGGTTTCCATGATTGTATCCAAGGCCGTGAGGATGGCTGGGTTGATGAACATACCGATAATCGGTTTGATCGAAAACATGGCTTATTTTAAGTGCCCGGACTGCGGGAAAGAATACAACGTATTTGGCGAGAGCAATATTGAGAAAATTGCTCAGAAGTATAACCTTGAGGTTCTGGCTCGGTTGCCGATTGATCCCGGTATTGCCGCGGCCTGTGATAATGGCTTGATAGAGCGGTTTTCCGGTGATTGGCTGGACAGCGTGGCTCAAATGCTGGAATCTGAAAGAGGCCTGCAAACTGAACCCGAACCGAAGATATCAGAAGTGAGGGAGGATGACATGGGAGATAAACTGAAGATCGCAGTGGCTGCTGATATGGGGATGGTTACCCAACATTTCGGGCACTGTGAATCATTCGAGATTTTTGATACCGAAAACAGGAAGATTGTTAAGAGCCAGTCCATACCGAATCCAGGGCATAGACCGGGATTTTTGCCTAATTTCCTCCACAGCCAGGGGGTGAATGTTATCATTTCCGGGGGAATGGGTGCCGGTGCGGTTGAGATCTTTAACGAAAAGAATATTGAAGTGATTACCGGCGCTCAAGGAGAGGCCCGGGAGGCTGCCGAACTCTACCTGAGAGGTCTTCTCAAATCCACCAGTTCAGTCTGTCATGAGCACAGACACCACGGTGAATGCGGTCATTAAAGAGGCTGATATGGCGGTGAATTGACCCAATCATGCAGCATACAAAAAGCCCCAGATCCTGCGAGCAGGAACAGGGGCTTTTTTCTGTACTATTCCATCATTTTTTAATCTAATTGCTTAGATTACCAATTTGGAAAGATTCTTGAGCGTATCTTCCGCCTCTTTCATAATTGTCTGTACCAGATCGGCCGTTTTGGGCATATCGTTGATGCGCTGTGCCGATTCGCCGGCGGCAAACATGGATTTTTCTTTGTCTCCGGCATAAACGGCGTTCATTGATTCATGTTCAAATTCCACCAGGGACATATCGGTAGTACTGTAATCATCGGGAATACCGATGTACAGCCCGGGAGATTTCTTAAGGGTGTTAACAGCGTGTTCCTGGCTTCTTGCGTTTTTCAACCACCGAGCCGGTCCGACAAAACCGCGCGCAATCAAGGTTGCACGGTCGCCGGCCTCAACAACTGCCTGCTTCCAGTTCGGATGGAAGTCACTCTCCTGGGTAGCCAGGAAACGAGTACCCATCTGAACACCATCAGCACCCAGGGCAAAAGCTGCGGCTACGCTTTTGCCGTCAGCAAAACCGCTGGCTCCTACTACCAGGGTGTTGGCATCGGAGACCGCGTCAACGACGGCGGGGAGCAGAACAATGGTGTGAACCGGATCCCAGGAGGTATGGAACCCGCCCTCATGGCCAGAGGCTACTATCACGTCAACTCCAGCCTTTTTACAGCGCCTGGCAGCCTGTACGGAAGGCATGACATGCATCCATACCAGATCGGTTTTCTTAACAACATCTGTCCAGGGGAGCGGATCACCCGCGGAGGTTACCAGAACCTTAAAACGCTTCTTCATTTCCGGGTCCTCTTCACGGACTTTAATCATGGTGCCGATGATGAGTTCAGCAGCGTCCCTCATCTCAGCTGAAACCATGACGTTAACACCAAATATACCCTGAGATTCCCGGGTGCCTTCAAGGGTGTTTCTGAAGATGGTTCTCAAGATGGTTTCCTTGTCGGCGGAAGGATCGGCGCCACCGGAACGGCAGAAGAAGTCGTAGATCTCAGGCTGTTCCTTATCGGTGGTGATACCACTCGAACTGATTAAACCTAAAACGCCGGCATTTGCTGCGGCGATACAGAGTTGATTGGTACCGAAAGGCCCCATACCAGCCTGAATGAGGGGGTACTTGATTCCGACTAGATCGCAGAGTCTTGATTTGATCATAGCTACTTCCTCTCTTTTCAGTATTGTTGTAACACTTTTGTATGCAAGTATAGAGCAAATGGGACAACCTGTCAAGAAAAATGGGGATATAATGACGAAAATATGACAATATGTCGCAATATGACGAAGGCGGAGATGGTAATTATGTCAGGGTTGTAACCGGTTGGGACTGATTATCAAGAAATATGATACTGTAAATTAAGTAGTGTCAATAATTGCTTGCGCAGCCTGTCTGCGGGAATGAATTCAGAAGCTGATATATTTACCCACATGGTTGTAAGACTGATTATAAGGATGAGCCTTGATGAAAAACAAGAGAGCACCTGGAGCAAACAGTGTATCAGTAAGACTTGTACGGGCGGTCGGTATGGGCTCGCGTATTGGCGACGGGTTCATCAACTGTCTTGAGACTCAACTCCTACATATGGGAACCCGTTCCCGGCTGACGCAGGACTGGCGGGCATACACCAATCCGAGTGGGAGTATGCTCGGAACCTCTGCCGTTGGAACGGACAAGGTAACGGGTTTGACTGCCGGGGAGAAAATGCTGTGCCGGCAGGTGTATTATGTCATAGTAGTGTTTCTGGCTGCCTGGAGTTACCTTACACAGGGGAAAATTCCTTTTCCGAAGAGCATCGAGCTTGATTCCCTGATAAAGGGCAGTCTATTTGAAAATATGGGGTTCACAAACCTTAAGCTTGAAGGCTGTCCAAATGTCAATGGATTTGATGTCCGGCCCCACCTGGCAGGTCTGTTGGATTCAATTAATCAATTGGAACTGGCTTCACATAACGGAGGCGATCTTTTCCGCCCCCTCTACGAGAACCTGCTGACCACAAAAATGCGCCATGCCGCCGGCGAACACTACACCCCGGAATGGCTGGCTGCTCATATGCTCGATCAGATCGGCTTCTGCGGGGAAGAGGAGGCGACATTGATTGATCCGGCTTGCGGCTCGGGGATATTTTTGGTCGAAGCCATATTACGCCGGAGAGGTCGCCGGGATTGCCTGGATGACTGGGGGCAGGTGGTGGGGATTGATGTGAACCCGCTGGCGGTACTGGCCGCCAAAGTGAACTACCTGATAGCTGCCGGTTACAGGCTTTCTTCCTGCCCGGGGGATTTGGAGATCCCGGTATTCCAGCATGATGTAGTGCTTGGGGATAACGATGGACTCTGGAACGAGGTCAATACTCCCCTGGGATCAAGGAGGTTTGATTATGTGGTGGGGAACCCTCCCTGGATAAACTGGGAATCTCTTTCCCCGGACTACCGGTTGGCTACCCTGGATTCCTGGAAAAAGTATGGGCTTTTCAGTCATAGCGGGATGGACACCATACTGGGTAAGGGGAAGAAGGATTTCTCGACCCTTATGACCCTGGCCAGCGCCAACCGTTTTCTGAGGATGCAAGGAAAGATGGCGTTTCTCATAACCCAGAGTGTTTTTAAGTCCGGAGGGTCGGCTGAAGGATTTCGGCGCTTTAGTCTTCCGGGCGGGATAGGGCTGAAAGTGTTGATGGTCGAAGACCTTTCCCGATTGCGCCCGTTTGCAAAAGCTTCAAACCGTACTGCTATCCTCTACCTGCAGAAGGGCAGTCCGACTGTCTACCCGGTTCGATACCGATTATGGAACGACCTGTCCGGTGATGATCAGGGAAAGGGGATCCTGGAGATGATGGCGGAACCCGTTAATCCTGCAGAATCAGGATCACCCTGGATAACATATGCAGGGGGCGGCCGGGCAGGTATCAAGAAAATACTGGGAGCCTCGGATTACCGGGCTCGCGAGGGTGCCAATACCGGTGGTGCGAATGGGATTCTATGGGTAGAAGTACTGGATAGGCCGCAGCCGGGTTTGGTCCGGATTCGCAACCTGGCATCATCATCCCGACGGAGGATAGAAACTGTTGAAGCGGTGATTGAGGACCACCTGGTATACCCGTTGTTAAAAGGCAGTGACGTTGACCGCTGGCAGGCAAACCCCACAGCCCACATCATTCTAACGCAGAATTCGACTACGCGGCGGGGGATAAGCCTGGTCGTTATGGCCCGTAGTTATCCCCGTACCCTGGCCTACCTTAATCAGTTCAAGAACGAGCTCGAGAACCGTGCCGCCTACCGGCGTTACTTCAGGAAAACTGATCCCTTCTACACCATGTTTGATGTGGGGGAATACACCCTGGCACCCATTAAGGTTGTATGGCAGCGTTTCGGCAATCGTATGAGAGCCGCGGTTGTCGAGAGTAAAGACAGGCCGGTAATCCCCCAGGAAACCCACACCATGGTGGCCTGCAGGTCAGCGGAGGAAGCGTGGTATCTGGCCGGGGTGCTGAACAGCCTCCCGGTGGAATACGTTATTTCATCTTACTCCATGGTTGGTGGTAAGAGCTTTGCCGGTCCCAACCTCCTCAAGTTTATCAGGATCCCGTATTATACGGAGAAAAGCATCCAAAGCATGATAGCGCAAACGGCCCGCCAGGTGTCTACCGGAGGGGATCGTGATATCCTGACGGAAATGGTGGCCGGCCTGTATGGCATCAGTGACGCGGAACTAAAGGGAATGAAATCCTGTTGGGAAAAGCTGGGGCTCACATGAATCCGGGCCGAATCATTGAACGATCTTTCCCGGTTACAGCCGAAAAAACTGCCGGGGGTGCAGTCGGTAGGCCTTAGCATCAGTCATAGTCTTTTCTTGAGATACCTTATCAAGGGATAGCCGATCAGAAATATAACCACGGTTTGACTGATGCCGATTGAGACAACTGAAACCCAGTACGGGTAATTGAACAGCGCATGCAGGTAAAGGCTTACTAGGAAGGCATTCAGGATTATAGGAGATAAATAAGCCAGTATGCTGTGACGCAGGTACCAGGTGAGATAGGCTGCTGCCAGCGAGATGAGGCTTCCCAGTATTATGTCTACCAGCCCCAGACCGCCCAGAATATTGGACAGCAGTACTCCGACAAAAACACCGCCAATGGCCTCCGGGAAAAGTATCGGGAGCACGGCTAGGGCCTCAGCCGGCCGGAACTGGATGATGCCGAAACTGGTGGCCTTAAAAACCAAGCACAGGGCAACATAAAGGGCGGCTATCAAGCCTGCCCGGGTTAGTTTTTGAATGGAAGACTGCATCCAATTCCACCCCGCTTACATGACAAGCGTGGCCGGTTCTGACCTTTTTCCGGACCAGGCCGTGCGGTTATTCTTTATTATAATATCTGGAAAGCCCGAAGAAAACAAGAATGGCGGCCCCCTACTTAATGTTGGGCGCCGCGGCTGTGGTTCGGTCTAATTATGAATCTGAAGAAAAAAATCAAGGGGTTGAGATAGTATAACTCAACCCCTGGCTGCAGTTATTTCAACATGGAGTACTCTACTGCATCTGCTGCTGCATGCTGCTCATACTCTGCCGGATCCGGTTAAATTCGTCTTGGGGGGCCGGCTGGACCTGATACCATCCTTTTTGATTCATGGCATTGTAGATATCTTTCTGGTGCTGCAGGGTACCGTCCAGCAGGGTTTTAAAGTGCGAACGTACCCGCTCGTTAGCGCTTTCCATGATTCCGCTAGTCAGCATGCTGGCGGCTAGTTTGTGCTGGTTAAGCAAGATTCCCATCCATTCGCTTTCTCTGGTCATTAACGTGCCTCCTTACTGTAGACTGCTTTTGGTTACCAGGCTGGTAGTGCTCTGTATCCACTGCTTGTGGGCGTTATTCATCGAACTGATCAGACTTTTTATCTGAGGGTCAGTCACCTCCATCAGGGCATGTTGACAGGTCTTGTCAATGGTGTCAAACAGCTTGCCGGTGTCCTCCAGGTAAAGCAGCTCGCGGGTCGAGAATTGATTCACAGGCATCAAACCTCCTTGTTCTAGTTGTCTATAGAGTG
>LFRU01000083.1:12824-25303 GCA_001512495.1 Syntrophothermus sp. DTU052
GCAGCTTTAGTCAGGTAATTGCGGAATTTTTTCTTTAAGTGTTTCCGCTGCCCATTCAGGAGAGATCAGGTTCATGTAGTAACCGGTTGCAATCTCCAGTCCGGCCTGAACAATAAGGCGAGGAAAGACTTCGATAAACCAGTGAGTGTCCGGCCCGTTTTTCACATTGACCGGGGAGGTGTTTATGACCAGGTTGTATGACGGGTCATTCAATATATCGACCATGGATGCGAGCACTTTTTTTATGATCCCGGCCAGTTCGGGAATATGTTCCCGCGGTATGTCGCCGAAATTCCGAGCATGCTTCTTGGGCACAATCCACGTCTCATATGCAAAGCGGGCGGCATAGGGACAAATGACAATAAAGTTTTCCGATTCCAACACCAGCCTGGCCGGGTCCTGTGTGTCCTGCTTCAGCATGTCACATATAAGGCAGTTTCCAGTGGCTTGGGCGTAGGTTTGTAATCCCTTTAACTCATCAGGCACATAAGGCAGCGCCACGATCTGCATGTGACTGTGTCCCAGAGAAGCACCCGCAAAGAGCCCCTTGTTCTTATAGGTCTGGATATACTTTATCTTCTCATTCTTTGATAGGTCCAGATGGCGCCTCTTGAGCATTTCAATAACTTCCGAGATCTTTTCTGCCGGTTGCTGATGCAGCTCGACGTCATGTTCCGGGGTCTCGATAACCACCTCGTGAGCACCAAATCCTGTCATGAAGGAGTAAATACCGTTGCTTTCGGTGGCAAATTCGGTTTGCGGGCTGAATGCAGTGTATTTATTGGGAATTGTTCTAATCGTCCAACCGGGGGCATTTTCCTCGGTACCGGGCTTACGGTTGACCATTATCTCCGGGGGCGTAAAACCTTCATTGCCCTCGCAGAACGGGCAGAAACCTTGAACTTTTTCGGCTCTTCCCTGGGACGGCACCGGGAGATCGGTTGGTCGAACAGCCCTGCCGGTTGCGATCACCACCCAGGTATCTCTCAGCAGGTCCTTTCTAATCTCGGCCAATGTTGTTTTCCTCCTTTCTAAATCCTTGACTCAGGCATTGGTTTAATGCGGAACATTATATTCTCATAATTAAGATCATATCTTACCTTTACCAATTTTTCTATGCGGCGACTGCTCGCGGCAATTAATTTATAGACGGGGCTGCTTGTCTGATTAACGTAGTTTCATATTAAGCCAATAGCCATAAGATGGCAAATTTGGCAGGCGGATTAATGGTATAATTCTTGCATAAGCAACTATCGCCAGGACGGTCAGGCACGGGTCCGTTTTCATGGGGAAGCTTGACTCAAGAAAGGTCGATAAAGGAGGTTAAGGCATGAATGTCAAGGACATGTTTGATCTGACAGGTAAGGTAGCTATTGTAACGGGAGGCTCCATAGGTTTGGGAGCTTATATGGCTAGAGGATTGGCTGAGGCCGGTGCCAATCTGGTAATAGCCGCCCGCAAGGTCGAACGCTGTGTTGAGATTTGTGAGGAACTAAACAGCCTCGGTGTCAAAGCTTTGCCGGTAGCCTGCGATGTAAGCAAGGCCGAAGACTGTCAAAACCTGGTTGACGCTGCGGTAAAGGAATTTGGGAGACTTGACATACTGGTAAACAATGCCGGATTAGCCTGGGCGGCGGATGCCATGGACTATCCCATGGACAAGTGGCAGAAGGTTATGGATCTTAATGTAACCGGCCTTTTTCAACTTTCGGCTATGGCTGCCAGGGTGATGAAAGAGCAGGGTGGAGGCAGGATTATCAACATGACTTCTGTGGCCGGTTTCTTCGGCAGCACTCCGGAAGCCCAGAATACAATTGCTTATAACACCAGCAAAGGTGCGGTAGTTGCCATGACCAGAGACCTGGCGGTGAAATGGGCCCGCTACAACATTAATGTGAATGCTATTGCCCCGGGATTCTTCCCCACCCATATGAGCAGTGGACTGCTTGAAAAGAATAAACACCTGGTTCTTCCCCGTATTCCTATGGGCAGGCTGGGCGAAGAAGACGATATCAAAGGGGTGGTTGTATTTTTGAGTTCCGAGGCGTCAAGATATATAACAGGACACACGATTATGCTGGAAGGCGGAGTTACCGCATCAGCCTAGCAATACTCCCGGAGGGGAATAGGACTATGAACAATAGTGATTGATCATTGACTGACCGGGGCGGAGCCGGTTACATCTTCCCCGGTCAGTTTCTCATTTGTAATATAATTATGGAAGTTCATGTCGTTTGAAAGCGGCCGCCCATCCCTTACCAGACAGAATAGAGATTGATTAGAAAGGAGAACGTTGTCTTGAGTATGAAGATCAATAACGCAGTTGTAATCGGAGCCGGTGTTATGGGGGCCGGGATTGCTGCTCACCTGGCCAATTGCGGTTTAGACGTCCTGCTCCTGGATATTCTGCCGCCGGAACTCTCTGCCGACGACAGGAAACAGGGTTGGAACGAAACTTCTCCTGAGTGGAGAAATAAACTCTCGATTCAAGCGCTGGCCGGGTTACAGAAGTCACGTCGCCCCTTCTTCACCTCCGAAGAAAGCTTTGCTCGGGTGAAAGTAGGCAACCTGGAGGATGACCTGCACCGGGTTGCAGATTATGATTGGATACTGGAAACGATAATCGAAAAGCTGGAGATTAAAAGGCCGCTTTTCGACAGGATTGAGAAACTGCGGCGGCCGGACAGCATCGTCACCACCAACACCTCCGGACTCCCCATCAAGCAGATTACCGCCGGGATGACTGCGGGATTCAAGCAGCACTTTATGGGAACTCATTTTTTTAACCCTCCCACTTATATCAGGCTGTTGGAGATTATCCCCGGGGAGGAAACCCTTCCTGAAGCAGTTGACTTTATGAAGTCCTTCTGCACCGAGCGCTTATCAAAGGACGTTATTATCTGTAAGGATACCCCCAATTTTATAGCCAATCGCATGGGATCAGCCACCAACCTGAATGCGATACACCTCGCGGTAAAAATGGGTATGCGGGTAGAGGAAGTTGATGCCCTGTGCGGTCATGTTATGGCCCGGTTGCGGACCGCCGTTTTCCGCTCATCGGATGCCATCGGGCTGGATACCAACTTCAATGTGGTTCGTAATCTTTACGCCAATGTCCCCGAGGATGAGCGCAGAGACCTTTTTGTATATCCCCCCTACGTGGAGAAGATGATCGCCAGAGGTATGCTGGGGAACAAGACCGGTCAGGGTTATTATAAAACGGTGATAGCGGAGGATGGGACTGAGAAGGAACTGGTGCTTGATTTGGACACTCTGGAATACCGGGATAAAATAACCCCGGGTTTTCCATGCCTGCGGGCGGCAGAAAAACTGGATGATCCCGCTGAGCGGCTCAGAGTGCTGGTTTCTGACAAAACTGACCGCGGGTCTTTGTTTGCCTGGGAGGTAGTAGCCAGCGATCTGATCTATGCCGCTAATCGGGTCCTGGAGATCTGTGATACCATTATGGACATTGACAACGCCATGAAATGGGGATATTTTTGGAGGCTCGGTCCCTTTGAAGCCTGGGACAGCCTGGGATTAAGAGAGACGGTGGCGCGAATGAAGGAAGAAGGTAAACCGGTTCCGCAGCGCATAGAAAAAATGCTGGCCCATGGATGTGATTCTTTCTACCGGGAAATCGATGGCGTCAGGTGCTATTATGACTTCCGCACCGAATCCTACCAACCGGTTAAAGAATAACGTAAGGGATACAATAAGTCGAAACTATTCGGGAGGATGAAAGACATTAACGAGTATCGTATATATCCACTTTTGGTGGGAATGATGGGCTCACTAAAAGGGGCCATTACCCACCTGTTAGACATGGCAATCCCCTGCGTCGGCCCCGCCCTGGTATTCTACCTGGAAGGGGGCCGACAGAAGATATTGGTCGATACCGGGGTGGGGGGACCCGAAGGAGTAATTGAGGCATTAAACGGCATTGGGCTAAAGCCGCAGGATATAGATACAGTAATCTTAACCCACCTGCATTTTGATCATGCTGATAATGTGAGCTTGTTTTCCCGCGCTCGCTTTATCCTGCAGCGGAAAGAATGGGAATATGCCCGGTCGCCACTGCCGATACAGCGCTCACTTTATAAGCCGCAGACCCTGAGAGAATTGGAGCACCTTGATCTGGTTCTGGTTGGGGACGGTTACGAGGTCGATCCCGGGGTAAATGTCATTTTGGTTCCCGGCCATACCCAAGGCCAGCAGGCGGTAGTTGTTAATACCGGTCAGGGCAGATATGTGCTGGCCGGGGATCTTCTTTACTGTCGGCTTAATATATATCCCGGGATAACAGAGTTCACGGATATGACGGGGAAGAGGATTGCCTGTACTCCACAGCCGGATCATGCCTTCTACCCTCCGGGAATTCATACTGACTTGAGTGATTGGTATGAAAGCGTAGGGAAGGTGTTATCCTATGCGGGCAGCCGTAAGCGGATAGTGCCCGGACATGAGCCGGGATTGGTAGGCACAATTATACCGTATTAAATGGGAAAAACAAACTATACAGGTTATTAATACCATGATAAAATTCGATATCAAAAATTATCAAAAAAATAGAGGAAACCTCGTAAATTAGTAGAAGTCTTATAACGGTACACTGGCTTCCAGCAAGAAGTTATTTGACCAACAGGTAAATTAAGGGATGCAATCCGTTTAATAGCCAGATTAACTATTAAGAACCAGCATTGTTAATATCGTCATGGGAATACCTGCTGGGGTTATGCTAACATAATTCATGGACGATTAAAATGTGACTTTTATCACAAAAAATGAAACAACATGACACAATGCGTTGTTAACCGACACATGTTGCGTCGATGTTTTTCGTCACAGCAGTATCCTTTGGGTGGCTATACTCCCATAAAAGGTGAATTGACGGGTTAGTTGCGTTTGGTCTGTGCCCGGTATCCGGTTGGCATGGGAGTTGCATAGCACAATATTGGACAGGTCCGCGGTCCAGAAAGGAGGGAGTTGGTAGGTTATCAAAGAATTCCACTAACCTAGTTGGCGCAATCATATTCAACATGAAAGTGCCAGTTTAACGGAATTAACCTGTAAGAACGGAGGTAGAATCAGTGAAGAAAAGGATTAGAAAAGCCGCAGTTCTAGGATCAGGAACCATGGGAAGTGGTATTGCTGCACAACTAGCCAATGCGGGAATTCCTAGTTACCTTCTGGACATCGTACCCAAGTATACCGATGCTGACAAGGCCAAGGGAGTTGATCCCAACAGCCCGGCTTTCAGGAACAGGATAGCCGAAAACAATAAGGCTCTGGCCATAAAAACCCGGCAATTCATGGATAAAGAGGATGCAGACCTCGTTACCTGCGGAAACATGGAGGACAACCTGGCCTGGCTGTCCGAAGTTGATTGGATAGTAGAGGCTGTGCCGGAAAACCTGCAGATCAAAAAAGACTTACTTAAGAAAATCGAGCCTTATATCCAACCCGGAACTATTGTCAGTTCCAACACCTCAACCATTTCCATTACCACCATGGCTGAGGACATGCCTCTTGAATTCCGCCAGTACTGGATGGGAACTCACTTCTTCAATCCGGTTCGCTTCATGAAACTGTTGGAAATCATACCCGGCAAGGACACCCTGCCTGAAGTCATGCAGTTCATGGCCGATTTCGGTGAGCGCAAGCTCGGCAAGAGCATTGTCTGGTGTAAAGATACTCCCGGGTTTATTGCCAACCGTTTCGGCAACCAGGGTGGTCCTACCGTATGCAAACTGATGGATGAGCTGGAACTGACTGTTTCCGAGATAGACGATATTTGCGGACCGCCCATGGGAAGACCCAGAACCGGGGCCTTCGGATTGATGGATCTGGTTGGTCTTGATATTGCGGTTAACGGTACCCAGTCAATACATGACGTCTTAACGGATCCGGAAGACAAAAAGTTCTATGAAGTACCGAAGCTGTTCAGGCAAAACGTGGAGAAAGGGATGCTGGGGAACAAGACCAAAGGTGGGTTCTACAAGAGAGTCGGTAAGGAAAAGCTCATGCTGGATCCGGCAACCTATGAGTATGTACCACTGAAACCCGCCAATTTCCCAAGCCTTGAAAAAGCCAAGGCTGCCAAGACCCTTCCGGAAAAGCTGGCTGCTTTCTATGAAGGAGATGACAAAGCAGCGCAATTGGTTTGGAAGATCAACAGCGGAATTCTCCAGTACGCAACCTGGAAGATACCCGAAATATCCGATGATATAATCAACATTGACCGCGCTATGGAGTGGGGTTATAACTGGCAAGCGGGTCCCTTCAGAATGTGGGACGGTTTGGACGTGCCCAAGTACGTAGCCCGCATTGAAGCCGAAGGCGGCTCCGTAGCTCCGTGGGTTAAGGAAATGTTTGATGCCGGAATAACAGCCTTCTACAAGTATGAGAACGGAATTGAGTACTACTATTCGATTCCTGACAAGAAGTATGTACCGGTTACATACAAACCCGAAGTCATTGTACTGCCTGAACTGAAGGCCAAGAATAAGGTGGTCTTCTCCACTCCTGCTGCTACCCTTTATGATATCGGCGATGGGGTACTCTGCTTCACCATCACCACCAAGAACTCAGCTCTGCCTACCGACCTGGTCGATGCGATGATTCAGGCTCAAGCCGAACTGAAGAAGCCTGAATGGGAAGGTATGGTAATCAATAGTGCGGGCAAGGATTTCTGTGTAGGTGCTGACCTGAACGAAACCGCAAAGGGCATCGAGATGAAAGCATGGGATCTCATTGATGCCAGCCTGAAGAAGCTGCAGGATACCTTCATGGCGTTCAAATACTCTGACAAGCCCATCGTAGTTGCTCCCCACGGCAAAGCGCTGGGAGGCGGCTGTGAGCTGGTCATGCACGGATCGGCGGCACAGGCGGCAGCCGAGTCCTTCATTGGTCTGGTTGAAGTTGGCGTAGGTCTGATTCCGGCCGGGGGCGGGGTAAAAGAAATGACTCTGAGAGCCCTCGCCAGGATTAAGGGAACAACAGCTCACCCGATAGACTTTTTACAGGTCTACTTCCAGAATATAGCTCAAGCCGCTACGTCCATGAGTGCGAAGCAGGCTGTAGGTCTGGGATACCTTAAAGCTACTGATGGGATTACCATGAACCCCGACTTCCTGCTCGGTGATGCCAAAAAGCGGGTTCTCGATATGCTAGAAGCCGGATATGCAGCACCGGTCAGCAGGCCCGTTCCCGCACCGGGCAAGAACGAGACCGCACTTCTCAAGGTAGGAACCATGGGAATGAAACTGGCGGGAGTTATCAGCGAGTATGATTGGTTGATCTGCTGTAAGCTGATCGACATTATGTCCGGGGGAGATGTTATGAAAGGTGCACCGATAACCGAGCAGTACCTCTTGGATCTGGAAAGGGAGGCCTTCCTAAGCCTTTGCGGCGAACCCAAGACCCAGGAGCGTATAGCTCACATGCTGAAAACCCGTAAGCCCTTGCGCAACTAGGGTTCTTGGCGAGGTATTAAAAAATCGGGGAGGTAAGACAAGTGAGAGAAGCTGTTATTGTTTCAGCAGTACGTACCGCCGGTGGCAAGGCTCCGAGGGGGAGCTTAAGGGATGTTCGCCCTGAATTTCTGGGAAAACTCTGTATGGAAGAAGCCATCAAGAGATGCGGGCCCAACTTCAAGCCCGAGATGATAGATGACGTGATCTGGGGATGCGCTACCCCGGAACAGGCGTGCGGTATGAATACCGCCCGGATTACTGCCCGGTATGCCGGGATTCCGGAAAGTGTGCCGGCAGTAACCGTAAACCGTTTCTGTTCCTCAGGCTCCCAGGCCATTTCCTTTGCGGCGGAAGGTATTATCGCCAACCGCTGTGACATCGTGTTGGCCGGCGGGATTGAGCACATGAGCATGATTGCTATGGGTGGCGTAACCAGGCCCAACCCGGACCTGGTTTTGGACCCCGAGGTATCCAAGGTATACACCAGCATGGGTCAGACTGCTGAGAACGTGGCCCAGCGCTACAACATCAGCCGTGAAGACCAGGACCTTTTCGGATACAACAGCATGAAGAAAGCTGCGGCTGCCATGCAGGGCGGCAAGTTCAAGGACGAGATCGTTCCTGTACCCGTAAAGCAGACGGTTCTGGGACCGGACGGCAAGCCGGTGACCAAGGAGTTTATCTATGATTACGAAGAGGGCATCCGTTACGACGTATCCCTCGAAGGAATGGCTAAACTCCGTCCGGCCTTCGTACCAGGCGGGACCGTAACGGCGGCCAACTCCTCGCAGACCACCGACGGAGCGGCAGCCGTAATGGTTATGTCCAAGGAGAAAGCTCTGGAACTGGGGCTCAAACCTCGTCTGAAATTCGTGGGCTTTGCGGTAGCCGGATGTGGACCGGATGAGATGGGGATTGGCCCGGTATTTGCGGTGCCCAAGGTACTGAAGCGGACCGGACTGGAACTGAAGGACATCGGCTTGATTGAGCTCAATGAGGCCTTTGCCTCCCAGTCCATCTACTGCATCCGGACCCTGGGGTTGAACGAGGAAATCGTAAACGTCAACGGCGGCGCCATTGCCCTGGGACACCCGATGGGTGCCACCGGAGCCAAGCTGACCGCAACCCTGATGTATGAGATGGAGAGACGTGATGTTAAGTACGGTATGGTAACCATGTGCATTGGCGGCGGCCAGGGTGCAGCTACCATATTTGAACTGATAAAATAACACGGTCCATCCTTTGAGCATCAAACATTGCCGAGGGACCTGGTAGATACCAGGTCCCTAGCAATGAATTCTGTTTTCATTTCGCGCCATATTTTGTAAAACACTGACCGGTAGGTCCCTTCAACCGAAAAGTGAAGTCTCTGGTAACGGATTTCTATCAAGGCAGGAAACAGCCAGTTAAGTCAATCGGAGATGCAGTCATGCTGCATGTCGGGAATCAAGGAAAAAGTGATGAGCTTGAGGGAAGAAGGGATGGTCGGTGCTAAAGGGAGGTGGTTAAGGAAGCCCAAGATGGAAAAGTGAATAAAAACCGCACGAACTATGATTCAGGTACTTTAGAAGGGAAGGTTGAGAAACGCATGGCATACAAATACTCTTACAAAACGCGCGATATTAAGTTTATTCTTAACGAGTGGCTTCCAGTTGAAGAAATCCTGTCCTTTGACAAGTTTAAAGACTACTACAGCAAAGAAGACTTCGATACCATTATTGACCAGGTTCATAAGGTGGCGGCTGAGGTTATCGCTCCTACAGCGGAGGAAGGGGATGAAGTCGGAGTCCGTTATGAAAATGGTCAGGCCTATATACCCCCTTCGTTCCATGCAGTTTACCGCTTCATGCAGGATAACGGATGGGGAACCAGCAACATCGACCATAGTGCGGAAGGCATCCTGCCCACAGTTTTGAATGGGCTGTTGATAGAGATTCAGTCGGCCGCCAACCCGGCTTTCATGCCCTATGTAGGGTCGGGTTCAGGAGCAGCCGCGGTTATTCAGAAGTATGGAACCGAGGAGCAGAAGCAAAGATTCCTGCCCAAATTATTCGACGGTACCTGGTCAGGAACCATGTGTCTGACCGAGCCCAGTGCAGGATCAGACGTTGGCGACCTCCTTTCCAAGGCATATCCTACCGATGAGCCCGGGATATACAAGATAAAAGGTCAGAAGATATTCATCACAGCCGGCGACCGCGACGACGTGGAAAACATCGTCCATCTGTACCTGGCCCGGATAGATGGCGCGGCACCGGGGACCAAAGGTCTTTCGCTTTTCATTATGCCCAAATACTGGGTTAATGAGGATGGAAGCCTGGTAGACAACGATGTACAGTGTGCCGGGGTTGAACACAAGCTGGGCCTAAAAGGGTCGGCTACTGCTCAGCTGGTAGTAGGTGAAAATGACAACTGCCGGGGCTGGTTATTGGGCAATCCTCCCGATGAGAACGGTATCGGTGAAGGAATAAGGCAGATGTTCAATATGATGAATGAAGCTCGTCTGGATACCGGGCGCCTCTCCACCGCTGTAGCAGCCAACGCATACTGGAACGCTGTAGCCTACGGGCGCGAGCGGGTACAGGGACGTCTTATGACCAATCCCAAAGGTGACCGGGTGACCATCGACAAGCATGAAGACGTGAAGCGCATGTATCTGATGAACAAGGCCACAACCGAGGCCTGTCGGGCTCTCCTGGCCAAAGGATATTACTACGAGGATATTCGGGAATGGTCTCCGGATCCCGAGAGGAGAAAATGGGCAATAGCCATGCTTGATATGATTACTCCACTCTGTAAAGCCTATCCCAGTGACGAGGCCTGGATTCTGACTGCAGAGTCCCTGCAATCCTATGGTGGTTACGGTTACTGCGAGGACTATCCTGCCGCCAGCGCCACCCGCGACTGCAAAATCTGGTCAATCTGGGAAGGAACCAACTTTATTCAATCCATGGACTTGATTGGCCGCAAGTGGAGACAGAACAAGGGTCAGGACTTCGCCACCCTGCTGAAAGAGATTGCAGACTTTATTGCCGAAAACAAAGGTAAACTGGAAGGCCTCGATCAAGAGATGGCTCATCTGGAAAAAGCCCTTAGCAGCTACTACGAGCTGCAGGGAACAATCCTGAATCACGTTAAGTCCGGCAAAGCCGGCTTGATGGGAGTTTATGCACGTCGTATTCTGACGGCGACCGCACAACTATACTGCGGTTATCTGCTGATGGATCAAGCCAGGATCGCCCTGAAACGCATGGCCGAACTGGGCAAAGATCATTATGACTACAACTTCTACCTGGGCAAGGTTATATCTGCCCGCTGGTATCTTAACAATGCGGTTCCCAATGTCTGGTTTGTAACCGAACTGATTAAGATAGGTGATATGTCGGTAATTGAAGCACCGGATGAGATCTTCGATTACTAAAAAATCGTCCCAATCCTGATGCTAACGTAACTGGAAGGCCCGCCCCTTTTTACAGGAGCGGGCCTTTTCAATTGACTGGGGTTGCCCGGTGAGCAAACGGGTTGAAAGAACCTGTGCATCATAAGCAGTATTAATCCCTACTTGATCGAGTATTTTTTGATCTTTCGAAATATCGTGGCCCTGGAGATCCCCAATTCTTTGGCAGCCAGATTTCGGTTGCCATTATGTTTTCTGAGGCATTCAATTATCAGACGTTTCTCGATCTCATCCTTATTGAGGCTTTGTTCCCGGTTAATTGGAGATTTCACGTTATCCTCTTTGATGTCAGGAGGCAGGGCGTCAATCGTTAACACATCACCGCTGACGATGTTAACGGCTCGTTCAATTACATTGTTCAGTTCCCTGACATTTCCTGGCCAGTCGTAGTTGAGAAGAACCTCCATAGCTCTGGGGTCAATACTGGTTATTTTCCTGCCCAGCCTGGGTCCGATTATTTTAACAAAATGTTCAACCAGGTCTGGGATATCATCCTTTCTCTTCCGCAAAGGGGGTATTTCGATATCAATTACTTTCAACCGATAATAAAGATCCAGGCGAAAATGCCCCTTCATGACCTCATCCTTCAGGTTCTTATTACTGGCGGCGATTATGCGGACATCCACCGGTATAACCTCCCGCCCTCCCAGGCGCATAATGTTTCCTTCTTCCAGGAATCGCAACAGAGACCCCTGCAAATCAAGGGGCATTTCTCCAATCTCGTCAAGGAAGAGGGTCCCCTGGTCGGCCAGTTCGAATTTACCAGGATTGCCTCCTTTGCGGGCGCCGGTAAACGCACCTTCCTCATAGCCGAATAGCTCGCTGGAAATCAGTTCGCGGGGAAGGGCGGCGCAGTTTATGGCAAAGAAAGGTTCATCGCGGCGGTTGCTGGCGTTGTGGATGGCTTGGGCGAACATCTCCTTGCCCACACCGCTTTCACCGAGGAGAAGAACATTGGAATCAGACTTAGAAGCTACTTCCGCGAGCCTCAGCGCATAATTCAGTTCGCTGCTATTCCCGATTATGTCATCAAAGGTGATCCTGGCGTGAGCACCGGATACCTTTTCTATCAGACGTTTGTACTTTTGAATGGGTTGAAGAATGACCACGGTTCCCAAAACCTTATTATTTTTACCCACGAGCGGGGTGCAGCTTACCGTTAATTTCACCCGGTCATTCTTGCGGCGAATCTCCAGAGGTTTGCTGAACTCCCTGTTATCCGAAATAGCTAGAAAGAGCGGCTCGTTATGCGGCGGCATCAGTTCTTCCAGGGTTTTGTTCAGCGCGGAACCTGGATCAATCCCCAGGCTTTGGGCCGCCAGCTTATTCATGACCATGACCCTGCCTTTGCGGTCCAGGGTCAAGACCCCGTCAGACATTGACTCCATGATAGTTGTCTTATAAAGGCTTTCCATCTCACTTTGTTCAAAAGCCGTTTGCAGGGCCAGCTGTCTTTCAAGAGCCCGGGATGCTGCCACCACCATGCCCATGGTGTGGCGATTAATGGGATGATACGGCCCGCCAACGCTCAGCACCCCGATAACCTT
>LFRU01000017.1 GCA_001512495.1 Syntrophothermus sp. DTU052
CATGGTATAAAACCCGTTGTCAAGCCTTGACCGGTATAATATAATTATTTAATAAGTTATATGTCGAAAACATAATGAAAGGGAAAAGGAAAGTCCACCCTTGGTTAAGAGAACCGGTGGTTGGTGCAAACCGGTGCAGGGAATTTTCCGTTCCGCCCTGGAGTGGGTTGCGATGAGCAGCAACGGTGATTCCGTTACCATCACACGAGGGAGTCAGTTTATGCTGGCTAATAAGGGTGGCAACGCGGGAACCTCTCGTCCCTGAAAAGGCGAGAGGTTATTAATTATTTTGAGGAGGGTATCCATGACTGTCGAGCAGCAGTACTTACTCTTGCCGGGGCCTACTCCTGTTCCGGCCAGTGTTCTAAGGGCTATGAATAAGCCGATGATCAATCACCGGGGACCGGAATTCAGAGAGTTGATGGCAGAGGTTACCGATGGTGTTAAGAAGATTTATCAGACCAAGAACGATTTGGTTATCTTTCCGGCTGCCGGTACCGGAGCTATGGAAGCGGCAATTGTTAATTTCATTTCCCCCGGTGACAAGGTCCTGGCGATTTCCATCGGCGTTTTTGGAGACCGGTTTGCAAAAATCGCGGCGGAGTTTGGTGCTGACGTTCAAAAACTGGATTTTCCATGGGGACAGCAGGCAGATCCGGATGTCGTAAGTAATGTTATAAGCCGGGACAAAGAAAAAAGGATAAAGGCGGTCCTGGTGACACATAACGAAACCTCCACCGGGGTGGTTAACGATATCAAAGCTATAAGTGAATCTATCGGAGATCACCCGGCCATAATCATAGTGGATGCGGTAAGTGGGCTGGGCGCCATGGAATTGCCTACTGACGAATGGGGCCTGGATGTTGTGGTCAGCGGTTCCCAGAAGGCATTTATGCTGCCCCCGGGGCTGTCATTTATGAGCGTCAGCCCCCGAGCCCTGGAGACATCCAAAAACTGTAAAAACCACAAGTATTACTGGGATCTGGAGTCGGCCTTAAAATATCTGCAGAAAGGTCAAACCCCTTATACGCCTGCGCTTTCGCTCTTTTTCGGTTTGCAGGAGGCTCTGAGGTTGCTTTTGGAGGAGGGGCTGGATAACGTAATAAAAAGACATCGGTACTGTCGGGATTTGGTGAGGGCCGGGATCAAAGCTATGGGATTAACCCCAATGGCGGATGATGCTATCGCATCATGTTCTTTGACCTCGGTTCTGGCTCCGGAAGGAATAGGGGCCAATACAATCCGCAGGATGCTTTGGGAACGCTTCGAAGTGGTTGTGGCCGGTGGGCAGCAAAGGTTGGACGATGTTATATTCCGCATAGGACATCTGGGGTTTGTACGTCCTCTTGACCTGTTGGCTTCCCTGGCGGCTTTGGAGATTGTTCTCTATGAAAATGGTTTTCCCATTAAGATAGGCGAAGGAATTACAAAGGTTCAGGAACTGTTCATTAAAAAGGAGGAAGCTTGAATGACGAAACCTAAGGTTATAGTTACAGAGAGGGTTTCGGAAAAGGGAATAGCCCTGCTGCAGCAGGAAATGGATGTGACTTACCGGGACGGGATCAGTCGGCAGGAACTGCTGGAGATTATTGGCGAGTATGACGCGTTGATTGTGCGCAGCGTAACTCAGGTGGACGAAGAACTGATTACGGCCGCCAAGAAGCTCAAGGTTGTAGGTCGTGCCGGGAATGGTATCGACAATATTGACGTTCCGGCTTGCACCCGCCGGGGAATCGTCGTATCCAACACCCCGGACAGCAATACCATATCAGCGGCTGAACAGACCATCGGTTTGATACTGGCCTCGTCACGGAATATACCCCAAGCCAATGCTTTCGTTAAAGGAGGCAGATGGGACCGTAAGCCCTTCCGAGGGGCGGAATTGTACGGCAAGACTGTCGGAATTGTGGGGCTGGGAAGGATCGGTTCCATGGTAGCTGAACGCCTGGCTTCGTTCAAAATGAAGGTCATAGCCTATGACCCCTACATTCCCGATGAGAGGTTTGTCCGGTTTGGAGCGGAGAAGAAAAACACCCTGGAGGAACTGGTGAGGGAAGCTGATTTCATTACCGTTCATACCCCCCGCAATCAGGAGACCATGGGAATGATTGGCAGGAGAGAGCTGGCCATGGCTAAAGATGGGGTTAGAGTGATTAATTGTGCCCGGGGTGGCATAATAAATGAGCAGGCCTTGCTGGAGGCGTTGGAGAGCGGCAAGGTAGCCAGCGCCGGGTTGGATGTCTTTGAAGAGGAACCCGCGTTAAACAATCCTTTGTTTAGGTTCAACAATGTGGTTGTTACTCCGCATCTGGGAGCCGATACCAAAGAAGCCCAAGAACGGGTGGGGATTAATATTGCCGAACAGGTGATAAAGGCCCTGAAGGGAGAACTGGTTCCCAACGTGGTTAACCTGCCGACCATTCTTCGCCAGGACCTGGAGTTCATCCGCCCGTTTATCGAGTTGTGTGAGGCTATGGGGAAATTTTATTTCCAGATTGAAAAAGCACCGATTGACCGTGTTGAGATTACCTACTGTGGTGAGGTTGCCAATCATGATCGAGAGATACTGACCATCGCCTTTCTCAAGGGGCTGTTTACTCCGGTGGTGGCTGACAGGATCAACTATGTTAACGCCCGGATGGTGGCTGAGGAACGCGGACTCAAAGTATATGAAAAGAAAGGCCATAAGGAAGAGAACTATATTAATTTGATTAAAGTCAAGATCTTTAATCACAAGTATAAATTGGAACTGGCCGGCACCTTGACTTTTGCCGGTGAACCGGTAATTGTAGAATTCAATGGTTATGAGACCGACATCCTGCCGGTGGGACATGTGGTTATAGCGGAAAATGAGGATCGTCCGCGGGTTATCGGACCATTTACGACTGTTTTCGGCGATGCCGGCATTAACATTGCCATGATGAGGGTTGCCCGTAAGGTTAAAGGGGATATCGCATTAATGGTGGTCAATGTGGATGCGGAAGTGGACCCGGATACCTTGGCCAAACTGAAAGCAATTGACGGAATAAGCAATGTTAAAGTGCTCAATTTCTAAGGAGGCAGCATGTTAGACCCTAAACTGATCAGAGCCAACCCGGAAATGGTAGCAAAAAAACTGGCTCTCAAAGGAACCGACACCGGATTGGAAGAATTCCTTAATATGGATGAGGTGCGGAGACGGCTGCTGGTGGCCGTAGAAGAAAAAAAGAATTTCCGCAACCGCACCTCACAGCAGATCGGCAAGCTTAAGAAAGCCGGGGAAGAGCCGGAGGAGTTAATGGCTCAGGTTAAAGCGGTAGGCCAGGAGATCAAAGAACTGGATGACCAGCTGAGAGCCCTGGAAGAGAGAATGGAGGATTTGCTGCTGATGCTGCCCAACCTTCCCCACGACTCGGTTCCGGTGGGTGCAGGAGAGGATGAGAATGTTGAGGTGAGGAGGTGGGGAAAACCGCGTGAGTTTGACTTTTCCCCGCTTCCTCATTGGGAACTGGGAACGCGGTTGGACATACTGGACTTTGAAAGAGCGGCCAAGCTTTCGGGGGCCCGGTTTACCGTTTATAAAGGAGCGGGTGCTCGTCTGGAGAGGGCTTTGGTGAATTTCATGCTGGATCTGCATGTAGAGAAACACGGCTACCGTGAGATATTTCCTCCTTTCATGGTTAATGCCGACTGCATGCAGGGCACCGGTCAACTGCCCAAGTTTGCCGATGACATGTTTAAGCTCGAGGGGCGCGATATGTTTCTGGTGCCCACCGCCGAAGTCCCGCTTACCAATCTACACCGGGATGAAATACTGAATGCAGGCGACCTCCCCCTATACCTGACTGCCTATACTGCCTGTTTTCGGGCCGAAGCCGGCTCGCACGGGCGCGATACCCGGGGGATTATTAGACAGCATCAGTTTAATAAGGTGGAATTGGTCAAGATAACCAACCGGGATCAGTCGTATGAAGAGCTGGAGAAAATGACCGCTGATGCGGAAGAGGTATTAAAGCAGTTGGGCCTGCCTTACCGGGTGGTGGCTCTTTGCACGGGCGATCTGGGGTTCTCGGCGGCCAAGACTTACGATATTGAAGTTTGGCTGCCTTATTATGGGGAATACCGTGAGATTTCGTCCTGCTCCAATTGTGAGGACTTCCAGGCTCGCAGGGCCAATATCCGATACCGCCCCGGGAATAGGGAGAAGGTCCAATACTGCCATACTCTGAATGGATCAGGCGTAGCCGTTGGGCGAACGGTAGCTGCCATCCTGGAAAACTACCAGCAGGCTGACGGTTCAATAGTAATTCCCGAAGTTCTGGTTCCCTACATGGGAGGATTGGAAGTAATCACAATGAAGCATGTATGAAGCACCCACTGGACTTAAGTTTTTGAAGCACCAGGCTTAATTGACAACGCCAAATTCTCTGTGCTATACTTCTACATGCACTTGAGGAGGAGCGCCAACTCTGGAGGGGTGTCCGAGCGGTTGAAGGAGGCGGTCTTGAAAACCGTTGAACCTTTGCGGGTTCCGTGGGTTCGAATCCCACCTCCTCCGCCAACAATAATCGTGGAGAGATGGCCGAGTAGGACGAAGGCGGTCGCCTGCTAAGCGATTAAGCGGCTAACCCCGCTTCGTGGGTTCGAATCCCACTCTCTCCGCCATATAATGCGCGCCCGTAGCTCAGCTGGATAGAGTAACGGACTACGAATCCGGTGGTCGCAGGTTCGAATCCTGCCGGGCGCGCCATCCTTACATTTCTTCCCGTCTTCTGCGCCCGTAGCTCAGCAGGATAGAGCATCGGTTTCCTAAACCGAGGGTCAGGGGTTCGAATCCCTTCGGGCGCACCACCTATCATTTATTTAATATTACAAAAAGTCAGCCCCGCAGGATAATGCGGGGTTTAATAGTTGGCGTGGTTGTGCAGTTCCGACCTGCTCTCGGCCGCGGTTTCCTTGACAGCACTGTGGCCATAACCTACAATCTTAATTGCAGGTCTTAGCGAATGTGATGGTGAATCTCCAGTGGATGAAGAATTTATGAGAATAGCCTTGGGTCTGGCTGCCGCGGCTGAAGAATCAAATGAGGTGCCGGTGGGAGCGATCATTGTGCTGGGGGACGAGATCATAGCCCGGGCCTTCAATGAAAAGGAAAGAACCGGAGATCCGACCGCACATGCCGAGATGCTGGCGATCAGGAGAGCTGCGCAGAGACTCGGAACCTGGCGGCTGAGTGATGCAACCATGTATGTTACGCTGGAACCATGTGCCATGTGTGCAGGAGCCATGATACAGGCCCGTCTGGGTCGTTTGGTATATGGGGCGTATGATCCCAAAGCAGGCGCAGCCGGTTCTGTTCTTGATATCCTGGATCTACCCTGGTTGAACCACCAGGTTAAAGTTAAATCAGGGGTTTTGGAGGCTGAATGCAGTCAACTCCTGAGTTCTTTTTTCAGTCAAATGCGGAGAGATGGCTGAGTCTGGTTTAAGGCGCACGACTCGAAATCGTGTGGGCGGGTGACCGTCCCGTGGGTTCGAATCCCACTCTCTCCGCCACCAAAGAGACCCATACCGGCTTCTTATTCAAAAGAAAGGCCGGTTTTTTGTGCCCGATGAGCCACTACAAAGGTCTTTGGCCGAGAACCGAACAACGTCGAAAATTTCGATGAGTCCAGCCGGTGTGGGGAAGGGGGACGCATTAATGGCTCACCATTGCTTTACAAAAGATAAGCCCGCTTTCAGAATTCGTAATCTGAAAGCGGGTTTTGCAATCGGTCAACTCCTCGAGTGTGACTCAGTGAAGTCCCATTAAGCTATTGTGGAACAAGCGGGCAGGCGGCGTTGTAGTTATTGATCCAGGTGTTGCCGAAGATAAAGAACTTCACCTTTCTTGGACAGCAGCACTCGACTTCATTTCTGTCTTTTTTATGCCGACGTTTTTGGGGAGCCTGAGCCGGGGCCTCAACTGCGACCGGCGCCTCAGGTTGTGCCGGGCTTTGGCCGAGTATAGCTGCCAGGATTTTATCGGCATTCTGAGCCACAGCCGCAATGTTTTCAGGGGTTATGGCATTGGGCATATCCGCCATTCAATAAGCCTCCCTTCTGAATTTTATTGAGTTATGCTTACAACTGTTTTGGTTATATCAATGTACCTTTATTCGCAGCAGACAAGGGCGTCGGGACATTGGGCGTTGTAGTTATTGATCCAGGTGTTGCCAAAGATAAAGAACTTCACCCTCCTGGGGCAGCAGCACTCGGTATCGTTGTTATTGCAACCGAGGTTGAGTCTTTGAGCCTGGTTTTGATTTGCCAGCGCTCCAATGATATCAGCGGCATTTTGAGCCACAGCTGCAATGTTTTCGGGGGTTAGGGCATTGGGCATTTCGGCCATCCGGCAGACCTCCTTCCTAAATTGGATTGTAATATGGGATTGAGTAAACAAATATTCCGGTCCCAGCTCTAAGGAGTAATGTGGTAACAGGAATAAAAGTTGGATTTACCTATGGAGCGCAGTTATTGGTTATCTTGTACGCTGGTCAAAACACCGGGGCAGGCGGTGTTGTAGTTGGAAATCCAGGTATTGCCGAAGATAAAAAATTTAACCTTCTTGGGACAGCAGCACTCAGCGGTGATCGCACTATTGCCGTTTGGAGCTGAACTCATCTAGGCACCCCCTTATATTGTTGTGTTACATAATATGGGCCCCCAGGAATAAAGTTCCTCTATTGCGCGAAAATATTTTCGCCGGATGTCCGGTGGCAGGCGGCATTGCGATTGATAATCAGGGCGTTGCCAATCAGTATTACGGTTATATCTGCTCCACACCCGGAGCCAGACGCAAGGACTTCTTTCAGCAACTCCGATTTACACAGTTCATTAATAAATTCTGGTCCGAGTGTTGCCGGGTCTATAGTATTATCCTTAAAAGCGCCAATACCATTTAAGGGGCCCAAGTAGGTTGATCCGGCGTGGCAAGCAGGAGGGCGTTTCGCTTGTTTCATAGAGCATTCGTAATCCCCATTAATCCCATTTTTGAATCCGACATATTTCCCTCTGTGCTTTTCATGCCTTACAATCTTCAATTGTAATCACTTCCTTACGCGCGGCGATGGTGTTAAATTTATATAACCAAGCCAATATATGTACATTATATTTCTAATAGGAGCAAATGGTGCTATTGTTCGGAGGTTGAGGTCTCGGGTTTAACACTAAACAACTGGTATTAGTGTTCCTGGAATAGGGAATGTATTGGTATCAGCGGGAAGCATGGATGAATCAGATTGCTTCTTATCAATACCTGAGGAGTGGTAAAATTAGTATAGAGGCGCTGGAGAAACCGGCTACGGCGTATGTGCTGTGAAGGGGAATGATTGCATAAACGGAGCAACAGCAAAGGGGAAGAGTTGGCCGTAGTTGGTGGGTATTAAAAAACCGCTTTCGAAAGGGAGTAGGTCTGTGAGCTATCGGGGCAATAACAAGAATGCGGATCGTAATGAAGAGCGAAAACGCATGGTAGAGGAACAAATCAAGAACCGGGGAATCCATGACGAAAGGATAATCCAGGCAATGATCGAGGTCCCGCGGCACCGGTTTGTTGACCAAGGGCAGCAGGCATTTGCTTATGAAGATGGGCCCCTGCCCATTGGTCATGGACAAACCATAAGCCAGCCGTACATTGTAGCCTTCATGATTGAGGCCCTTATGCCCGCCTCTTCCCATCGAGTTCTGGAAATCGGTACCGGTTCAGGCTATGCGGCTGCAGTGTTGTCTCGGGTTGTGGCAGAGGTATACTCGATAGAAACTGTAAGGCCGCTCTTCGAGACCGCAAAAAAGAGACTGAATGAATTGAAATATACCAACGTCCACCTGCGCAGCGGTGACGGAACCAAAGGATGGCCCGAAGCTGCACCCTTTGATAGCATACTGGTATCAGCCGGTGCTCCGTTAGTGCCCCAATCCCTGGTGGACCAGTTGGCCCCGGGGGGAAGGTTGGTTATTCCGGTTGGAGGCCGGATAAATCAGAGCCTGTTGCGGATCACCCGCGCCGCTGACGGAGAGCTGATCCAGGAAGAGCTGGCGATGGTGCGTTTCGTTCCGCTCGTCGGCGAGGAGGGCTGGT
>LFRU01000100.1 GCA_001512495.1 Syntrophothermus sp. DTU052
GCAGTAAAATCAAGCATAAAGGAGGACACATAATGGCCCATCCGGTAGTAGATGAAGACCTGTGTGTCGGCGAAGGCGATTGTGAAGAAGTATGTCCCGCCGAGCCCAATGTATTTGAGGTAGATGAGAAAGCAAAAGTTGTTCACCCGGAAGCCTGCATCGAGTGCGAGCTTTGTGTAGACAACTGCCCGGCTGAAGCCATCACCATGACTGATGATTAACCGGCTCAATATCTGCCCATTTTACCCGCAGTATGATGATTAGTAGCGCTATAGCCCGCAGACACCAGTCGGCAACAAAGAGGAACCATATCTGGTAAAGCTGCAGGTGCAGGATTTTGACCATAACCCACAGCAGGGGTATTCTGAAAAACCAGGTTCCGATAAAAGCAACCAGCATTGGGGTTCTCGTATCCCCGGTGCCGCGCAGGGCTCCGGCAAAGACCATTTCCGCGGCGATGGGTATCTGTTCCAATGCCGCTATCTGTATGAGAATGCCGGCGGTTGCGACCAACGATTTATCATGGGTGAAAAGGCCGGCCAAGAAGCCGGGGGCCAGATAGAATGCCAGAGCGGCCAGTCCCATGATCACCACCGCGAATTGAAAGGACATGATAGCCGCCCTTCTGGCTACTTCCGGCTTCCGAGCTCCCAGAGCCTGTCCGACTACGGCGGTTGCAGCTATGGCCATACCAAAACCGGGCATAAATGACAGGGATTCGACCGCAATTGCGATCTGGTGAGACGCGAAGGCCTGAGTGCCCAGGTGAACCAGGATCAGGCTTGAAGCAATCGTACTGGCATTGCGGAACAATTCCTCCAAACCGGTGGGGAATCCGATTTTGAACATCCGAGATATTACCCGGCCTTGGACCGGCAGCAGTTCCCGCAGTTCCAGGCGCACCCCCCAGCGGCCGCTGCGCATTGCGGCCAGCATCAGCATAAACCCCACGACATGGGCCAGCGAGGCAGCGATACCGGCTCCCAGTCCTCCTAATTGAGGAAACCCAAACTTGCCGAATACCAGGGTGTAGCTGGCCAGGATATTGATGATGTTGATAAACAGGGCAATGGTCATAGGTACCCTGGTATGACCGTTTCCCCGAAAGACCCCGTTCCCTATGTAGAGACACAGAGCCAGGGGAGCGGCAGCAAAGGTGGCGCGGAGGTATTGAGTGGCTATGGTGGCCACCGCATCCTCAACTTCAAAAAAAGCAATGATGGACGGGCTGAACACCCAACCTGCAACCGCTGTTATAATCCCCAGACTGAAGGAAAGAACAAGCACCTGGGCCGCGAGGCGGTTGATCTCCTTAAGTTTTCGGGCGCCGGTATACTGGGCCGTCAGTACTGTGGCCCCAATCCCCAGACTGGTAAGGGTTAAGATTATGCCGAAGAATACCTCGGCCCCCAGCGATACCGCCGCCAGGTGAACGGCTCCCATCCGTCCGACAAAAGCTACATCGGCCAGGCCAATTAACATATATAAGGCCATCTCCAGCACAGCCGGCCAGGCTGTGCTCAAGATTCTGGCCGAAAGACGCTCTTCCATAGTATCCTTTCACCAAATATGGTTCGTGACTGCTGTTACTGAAGCAAATTACTCCTGGTGATATCGGGAGGGATGATCCTCACAGGGGCATTCGCCTTCAGGAGCGAATGCCATAGAAATGTCGCGCAATGCCTCAATAATGTCGGGAAGTATGGTCAGGAGATAATCAACCTGGCGATCATCGTTGTCTCTTCCCAGTGTAACCCGCAAGGTGGATTGCGCCAATTGGTCGGAATATCCCATGGCCTTTAATACATGGGAAGGCCCGGGAGAATCCGAGTGGCATGCCGACCCGCTGGAGGCCGAAATTCCTTTCTCGTCAAGCATCGATATCAGGGCCTGCCCATCAACGCCTGCAAAGCTGAAACTTGCGTGTCCGGGCAAACGTCGAAAACGATGGCCGTTTAAGAAGCTGTTAGGTATCCGCTCCGATATCCCATCAATAATCCTATCACGAAGCAGAACCAATTCCCAAGGGATTCTGTCCAAAAACTGACGGGCCAATTCCGCTGCCCGGCCGAAACCGACTATTCCCGGCAGGTTCTCCGTTCCTCCCCGCAGATCTTTTTCCTGTCCGCCCCCGGTTATCAAGGGAACAATTTCCGTGCCTTTACGGAGGTACAAGCACCCGACCCCTTTGGGTCCATAGAGCTTGTGGGCGGAGATGCTCAACATATCACACCCCAGCTTTTCCACGTCCACCGGTATACGACCCGCCGCCTGCACCGCGTCGCAGTGGAAGACAATCCCTCTTTCCCGTAAAATCTTTCCTATCTCCTCTACCGGCTGAATGGTACCTATCTCATTGTTGGCATGCATGATGCTCACCAGGATGGTGTCCGGTCTTATCGCCCTCCCGACCTCTCCGGAGTCGACCATGCCGGACTCATCCACCGGCAAGAAGGTGACGTCAAAGCCCTGGGATTTCAGGAATTTGCAGGGTTCCAAAACCGCACGGTGTTCAATGGCGCTGGTTATTATATGCCTGCCTTTCCCCCAATGCCGGTAGGCCGTCCCCAGTATGGCGAGGTTATTCGCTTCGGTACCCCCGCTGGTGAAGATTATCTCATCAGGGCTGGCGCCGATAAGCGCCGCCACCTGTTCCCGCGCGTTCTCCATGGCCTGGCGGGCTTCCTTTCCCAGCCTGTAGCTGCTGGAGGGGTTGCCGTACCTGTCTCTCAAGTAAGGGAGCATCGTCTCAAACACCGACGGATCAACCGGGGTTGTAGCACTGTGGTCGAAATAGATCTCCTTCATCCAGACCTCCTGCAGGTAATAACGGGTAACGACTGTTTATAATTTGTCCTTATGCGCTCACGGAATACCTCATGCAGTCTGCCAAAAACCTCCGTTAATCATCCCCGCCTGCGAGGGCAACAATACAAAGGAGGTGAGTTTGATTGTTTCGTCCGCGGAGAGTCTATTTTGAGCCCGAGGCCCTGAATTATCCCCTGGGGAAAAAGCTCCTCAAAATGTTTCGCAGTTCCAATACCCCGGTCCATTTTACCTCGAGCCATAACCGGGTAACAGGCATACCGGGCAGGGGACCGCAGAAAGCCTACTACGAGGGCAAACATACCCTGGTGGTCGGCATCCGCAAGACCTCAAAGTTTCAAACCTGCCGTCCCTCGGCCCACTATCAACTGCCCCTGGTAACGGGTTGCCCCGGCCTGTGTGAGTACTGCTACCTGACTACTAATATGGGCAGGAAACCATATATCAGGATATATGTCAATATTGAGGAGATCCTGGAATGGGCACAACAGCATATCGCAGCCAGAGAGCCGGAGGAGACTGTGTTTGAGGGGGCCGCCACCTCGGATCCGGTCCCGGTGGAGCCTTACACCGGCGCCCTGACCCGCGCCATCGAGTTTTTCAGCACCCGGAGCCATGGAAGGTTCCGTTTTGTGACCAAATTTGATGACCTGGATTCCATATTAACCGCCAGGCATGAGGGAAAAACCGAAGTAAGATTCAGCATCAATGCCACTCCCATCATAGCGCAGTTTGAACACGGGACCCCTTCCCTGGAAAAGCGCCTCCTGGCTGCCAGGCGAGTGCGGGAGGCCGGCTACCCTTTGGGATTCTTGGTGGCCCCCATAATGGTATTTGATAACTGGCAGTATGAGTACTCCCGGATGTTTGCCGAGGTGCAGAAGGTATTGGGAGGTACCGGACCCCTGAGTTTTGAATTCATAACCCACCGATTTACCCAACGAGCCAAATCACATATCCTTTCGGTCTTCCCGCGAACCGCATTGGATATGGATGAAAACAAGCGCCGTTTTAAGTACGGGCAGTTCGGGTATGGCAAGTATGTCTATCCCCCGGATACCATGGCCGAGCTCAAGGAATTCTTTACCACTCAGGCCGGCCGGGTTTCAGACCAGGCCACGGTTCTGTACAATGTATAACGCAAAAAAACAAGCCGCTCAGTACGGCCGCAGCCGCAGCTGGACGGCAGGTTCCGCCTCTCACTAAAGGAGATTGCGCCTCCGGGCTTCAAACTCCAGCTCATCGCGGTAATCCGGGTGAGCCACGGCAATTATATTCTTAACCCGCTGCCTGATGGACTGTCCTTTGATCTGGGCCACCCCATATTCGGTGATAACATAATCCGCACATGACCGCGGGGTGGTAATGATTCCTCCCAGGGCGATATTGGGTACAATCTTGGATATCCGCTGACCTTCCCCTTTTGACGGTGTGGCGGTTGATTGGGTGGCAATAATGGAGACCCCGCCTCTGGAGCGAAAGGCCCCCTCAACAAAATCGAGCTGGCCCCCGGGATGGGTGTACTGCTTCCAGCCCATGGATTCCGAACAGATCTGGCCGGTTAAGTCAACCTCCAGGCAGGCATTAATGGATACCAGGTTGTCGTTCTTCCCGATGATATACGGATCATTGACAAAGTCAACCGAATGGAATTCAACCCCGGGATTATCGTCGATCCAGTCGTACAGTTGCTGACTGCCCATGGCGAATGTAAATATGGATTTATAAGGCAGGAAATTCTTTTCCCGGTTGGTCACGATCCCGGCTTCAGTCAACTCCCTCATCGTATCGCAGGCCATTTCCGAGTGGATCCCCAGGTCCTTCACATTTGATTCCAGGAAGACTTTGGCCACGGCGTTGGGGATATTCCCAATACCCAGTTGAATGGTGGAGTTGTCCTTAACAAACTCCGCACAGTAGCGGCCTATTGTCATCTCCTCCTCACTTATCTCTCCGTTCGGGAGGCTGGCCAATTCCTGATCCTGCTCAACTATGGCATCTACATCAGAGATGTGGATATAGTTGTCACCACGACTGCGGGGGACCTTGTTGTTGACCTGTACCAGCACCAGTGCTTTATCGTCGCCTTCCCGGCGACGGCGGGCGATGTTCCTGGCGATGGGGAGAGAACCGTCCGCTCCCAGTCCCAGGCAGAAGTACCCGTGCCGGTCCATGGGGGTTACCAGAAGCATGGCCACATCCATGGGCCGTATCCGGGGGTCGGTGTATACCTTAGGTCCCTCCCAGAACCGAACCGGGGTCAGGGTGAAGTCTCCGGATTGAACCTTATCCCGGCTGGCGGTCGGATACCCGCAATCCACCTTTATGTTGGAGTCGCGGTTCTGATTTCTCCATTTTATCTGGGGATACAGATCGACTATGATGTTGATGGTTATGTCTCGGGCTTCATTTTCCCGGGCGAGAAGGGCGTTCACCAGAGCAACCGGCACCGGAACCGCGATGCCGGCCCATACCTCCGACCCGTCTTTAACCATGCGGGCCGCTTCCTGGAGGGTTTTCAGCTTGCGCTTGTAAACTTCCTTCCAGTCCACTTCGATCACTCCTGACGCGTTATTAATAAAGTAAAGAAAAAATGTATCACCAACACTTCCTGAGCAGAAGATTATCATGCATATGTCGAAATGTAAAATATAAATCACGTACTGATATAAAGGCAGGGAAAAGTTATCATTTTATATGTCAAAATGTAAAACGCTTGTAAGCCGGCGACCTCACCGAACAGCCGCGCCGGATGAGATAGGAGATGCACAAGAGGGGGAACTGCAATCCTTTTGGTTCCGGGGCTGGCCGGTAGCAGCAAGTATGGGAGTTCTTGTTTGAGGGCATGCTATCCATGAGAAAGGACTCCAGCGTTGCTCGAGCCCAGGTAATACCTATCAAGGGGGTGAACACAGATGAAGAGCAATATTAAATGTGAGGTGCTAAACTGTCATTTCAATACCCGCGGCATCTGCTCGGCCGACAGCATCGAAGTCAAGCCTCAAGGCTACGACAGTGCCATCTCCAGTCTGGGAACCTTCTGTGAGACATTTATACCACGGGATGACGATACTTTTACTCTGACATAAAATACATCAAATAACGCTGTGGTAACCGGCCACAGCGTTATTTACCCACCTTCACCTATCCCCGGATTATTAAACTTAACTTTTATACTGCTTTAAGACAGGGATTGCAAGAGGTTGGCCATCTCAATGGCCGATACGGCTGCATCAAACCCTTTGTTGCCGCTCTTGGTCCCCGCCCTTTCAATTGCTTGCTCAAGGGTATCGGCAGTTATAATGCCATAGATTACCGGTTTGCCGGAGTTCAGCCCCACCTGAGCTATTCCCTTGGTCACTTCCGCCGATACATACTCAAAATGGGGGGTTGCTCCCCTGATTACCGCACCGAGACAAATGACTGCATCCACCGGTTTTTGGGTCATTCTCTGGGCCACCAGCGGCATCTCAAAAGCGCCCGGCACCCAGACGACCTCAACGTCGTCGGGATTAACCCCATGGCGGGTAAGGGCATCCATGGCCCCTCCCAGGAGTTTTTGGGTGATAAACTCATTAAACCTGCTTATCACAATCGCAAACTTTAAGCCTTCACCCAAAAGCTGACCTTCATATACTCTTACCACTGCTTTCCCTCCAAAACATTTAATATGGTTTCTGAACCGCAGGTTTCCTTTATATAAAGCCGGGTGGAACTGCACCAGACGGCTGATTTAACCCCCATAATCACTTGATACTGCGTAGCAGGTGTCCCATTTTCTCCTTCTTGGCCCGCAGGTACCGCTCGTTCTCCTCCAGCGGCGGTATCTCTATCGGAACCCGCTCCACCACCTGGAGTCCGTAACCTTCGACCCCTTTTATCTTCCGGGGATTGTTGGTCATCAATCTCATCTTCCTCACTCCAAGATCGACCAGGATCTGGGCTCCGATACCATAATCGCGCAGATCGGCCGGGAATCCCAGTTCCTCGTTGGCCTCCACCGTATCCCGGCCTCTATCCTGGAGCTCATAGGCCCTTATCTTGTTGAGCAGCCCAATACCGCGGCCCTCCTGCCGCATATATAAGAGTACGCCCCTGCCTTCCTTGGCAATCATACGGAGGGCATTGGCCAACTGATCCCCGCAGTCACAGCGCAGGGAACCAAAAACATCGCCGGTGAGGCATTCAGAGTGTACCCGCACCAGGATGTTTTCGGTCTCTTTTATTTCTCCCTTCACCAGAGCAATATGCTCTTTGTCGTCCAGTACCGACTTGTAGGCAATAGTAGTAAATTCTCCATACCGGGTAGGCAGTTTTACCTGCGCTGCCCGCTGGACAAGTTTCTCATGACGACGCCGGTATTGGATCAGGTCGGCAATGGTTATTATTTTCAGGTTATGGCGGGCTGCGAACTCCAGCAGCTCAGGCACCCGGGCCATAGTCCCGTCATCATTCATGATTTCACATATGACCCCGGCCGGGAAGAGCCCCGCCAATCTCGCCAGGTCAACAGCCGCCTCGGTGTGGCCGGCACGGCGCAGTACCCCACCCTCTTTGTAGCGCAGGGGAAATATGTGCCCCGGTCGTCTGAAATCGGCAGGCTTGGCCTCTGGATCCAGCAGGGCTTTTACCGTCTTGGCCCTTTCGTAAGCGGAGATGCCGGTACCGGTACTGCAGTGATCAACGGA
This sequence comes from Syntrophothermus sp. DTU052, assembly GCA_001512495.1. Classification (GTDB taxonomy): domain Bacteria; phylum Bacillota; class Syntrophomonadia; order Syntrophomonadales; family DTU052; genus DTU052. The sequence continues at coordinate 7,515 of LFRU01000100.1, forward strand.
CACGGTAAAGGCGGTCTCGTGATTGTCGGTATTATTTCTCACCATCTGGTTTATCTCCAGTTCATCAAGCCTCTCCCCGATTACGGGCATACAGACCAATCCCCGGGCATTGGTTACCATGAAGTTGATGACTTCAGGCGTAACCTTTTCGGCGGCGACTATCAAATCTCCCTCATTCTCCCGGTCCTCGTCGTCGACGACGATAACCATTTTGCCCTGTTTGAAATCCTCAATCGCTTCTTCTATGGTATGAAACATGGTTGATACCTCCCAAGCGGTATTATTTAATCCCAAAGCCGTGTTCCCGCAGAAAAGCCAGGTCGATTCCCCTGCCGGGAGCAGGAGCTGCTCCTCTCATTAACTGTTCCACGTATTTACCGATGATATCGGTCTCCAGGTTGACCAGATCACCGGGTTTTTTCCATCCCAGGGTTGTTGATTTGGCGGTATGGGGTATCAGAGAAACGGTAAAACTGTCACCCAAGCACTCCACTACGGTGAGGCTTATCCCGTCAACCGCCACTGATCCTTTCGGCAGCACGTAGCGCAGCAGTTCGGGAGAACACCCGATTCGGGTCACCAGGGCAATATCCACCTGTCTCTGTTCGATCACCCGACCCACCCCGTCAACATGGCCCAGCACCAGATGGCCTCCCAGCCTGTCCCCAAGGCGCAGTGCCCTTTCCAGATTAACCAGATCTCCGGTACGGAGTCTTTCCAGGTTGGTCTTCCTCAAAGTCTCCCACATTACATCCGCCGCAAACCGTTCAGGCTCGAAAGCCACTACCGTGAGACAGACTCCATTAACGGCAATGCTGTCTCCCAGCTTAACATCCGTCAGTACGCGGCTGGCACCGATTTCAAGCTGACAGGACTGGCTGCCTCTTTTTATTTCGCGCACTTTTCCCAGTTCCTCAATTATACCGGTAAAAATAATTACCACCTCGTTCAGTCAGCCGACTGCTCATTGTTGATAAAGCCCTCCACCAGCAGATCGCCGTCAAAAGAACGAACCGTCACATTGTGCAGTTTGATGGCTTCAGACATCAGTTCGATTCCCCTGCCTCCCACCGGGGATAGAGCCTGCTCCCCGCCGCAGATCCGCGGGGCGATAAACCAGTACACCTTATCGACCAGTCTTTTCTCCAAAGCGTAGGCATTTACCCGACTTCCCGCCTCCATCAACACGCTGACCAGTCCCCTTTGCGCCACATCCCTGAATACCTCCTCCAGGGGAACCCGTCCCGACGATCCCTTGAGCACCACCACTTCGGCCCCCAGATCCTGATACTGCCTTATTCTCAGAGAGTCGGCACCGTTAAGACAGTAGACAATAGTCTCCTGCCGCCCGGCCGTCTGCAGGATCCGGGAATCGATTGGCATATCCAGCCTCGCATCAATAATGAGGCGCACCGGATCCCGGGTATCCGCTTGTGGAAGACGGGTACTTAAAAGGGGATCATCTGCCAACACGGTTCCGATACCTACCAGGACTGCGTCATAGGTGTTTCTTAACTGGTGGACATATTCCCTCGATCTTTCATTGGTTATCCAGCGGGAATTGCCGGTCCGGGTTGCAATCTTCCCATCCAGGGTCATCGCGGTCTTCAGTGCCACATAGGGCAATCCCCGGGTTATAAACTTGACAAAGAACCGGTTTAACTCGCAGGCCTCCTTTTCCATCAGCCCCACGTTTACATGGATCCCGGCTTCCCGGAGCCGTGCAATCCCCCGGCCGGATACCAGGGGATTGGGATCCAGAGCCGCCACATAGACCGTGCTGATCCCGGCCTTTATAACCGCCTCCGTGCAGGGAGGAGTTTTACCGTAATGGTTGCAGGGCTCAAGGGTTACGTATAATGTGGCATTCCGGGAATTCTCTCCCGCTGCCGCCAGTGCCACAACCTCAGCATGGGGCTCTCCCGCCCTGCGGTGGTAACCTTCCCCCACAATTTCTCCATCTTTTACAACTACCGCTCCTACCAGCGGATTGGGACTGGTGCGTCCGGCGGCTTTGGACGCCAGTTCCAGGGCTCTCTGCATAAAATACCGGTTTTTGTCCATAATATACACCTGTGGCTCGTGGAAAATAAAAAGGCCCTCTTTCGGGGCCTGGCATTACAAAAAGAGATATCAAGCCGGCTTCAATAGAAACCGACCGCACAAACATCCTTCTCCCATCCAGACTATTACTGTCGGCTCCGGAATTTCACCGGATCCTGCCACCAGGCTCGCGGGCTTTACCGCCGGTAGGGAATCACACCCGTCCCCGAAGGAATCAATATTTATTCTGTTGGGATTATAATAGCACTCTTTATTAAAGCCGGTCAACAAACATCGACATTTCACCAACATGTGACAAAATTTCCGGTGGAACGGTGGTAATCCCCGGCCGGCTAAGCTTTTTTGAGGGATTTGAGCAGCTTTACCGCTTCTGCCGGTTGGGCAGCCTTGAAAATAAAGGATCCGGCCACCAGAATATCTACCCCGGCTTTAACCGCCTCAGCTCCGGTTATTTCGTTAATACCCCCGTCGATCTCTATCCGGGCCTGAGAACCGCTCTCGTCCAGCATACGGCGCAGGTCCCGTACCTTATCCAGGACCAACGGCAGGAATTCCTGCGCAGCAAACCCCGGGTTCACGCTCATCACCAGAACCAGGTCCAGGTCTCGTATCAAATACTTTAAGACCTCAATGGGTGTGGCCGGATTCAAGGACACCCCGCACTGTATTCCCATATCCTTGATCTGGTGAACCACCCGGTGCAGGTGGGTACACGCTTCTGCATGCACCGTTATCAGGTTGGCTCCGGCTTGGTAAAATTTCGGCACCATCTGTTCCGGCTGCTTTATCATCAGGTGAACGTCAAAAAACATGGAGGTTCGTTCCCGCAGGTCCGCAACCACCTGCGGACCGATGGTCAGGTTGGGTACGAATTGCCCGTCCATCACATCAATATGCAGCATATCCGCGCCGGCCTTTTCGACCATCGCCACTTCCTCGGCCAGATATGCAAAATCGGCGGATAGAATCGATGGAGCCACAAGGGTCATCGGTAACACCTCTCTTTTTCAATAATCTCTCCCAGGATAGTGAGATAATTCTGGTGCCTGCTGGCCAGGATGGTTCCATCCCTCACGGCGTCTTTAACCCCGCAGTCAACCTCGCCGGAGTGGAGACAGTCCAGAAAACGGCATTTAGCGGAGGGCTCGGCAAATTCTATAAAGAGCGGAGCCAGTTCCTCTCTTTTTATCGGCGGGTTATCCACTACTGTAAAACCTGGGGTATCGGCAACCCATCCCCCGAATGGCAGGGGAAACAATTGAACATGACGGGTCGTATGCCGGCCCCGACCCAGTTTGCGGCTCACCTGCCCGGTCTTGAGCTCCTGTCCGGGAACCAGCAGGTTAAGAAGGCTGGTCTTGCCCACACCTGATGGTCCGGCAATAACGGTTATCTTACCGTTCATGGCATCACTCAACTCCTCAAGACCTTTGCCGGTGGCAGCCGAGGTTACAATAATGGGGTACCCGATGCGGTGGTAGTATTCCCTTATGGTGGCTACTATCTCATTACCGGGCAAATCACACTTGTTCAAAACGATAGCCGCGTTAAGGTTCAGGTTTTCAATAAGAATTAGGAGGCGGTCCAGGAGCTTCAGATTGGGTACCGGCTGTTCAAAGCTCATAACTACCAACACCTGGTTTACGTTGGCAATGGCGGGGCGTTTTAACTGTACGTCCCGGGCCAAGACCCTTTCTATAATCCCCTTCCCTTTTTCTGTGGGCCTATACTCTACCCGATCCCCGACCAGGATGACATCATCCTGGAGCCTCCCCCGGAGTTTACACTCCAGCAGCTCTCCATCAGGGCCCTGAACATAATAAAAACCGCTGTACCGTTTTAATACCAGGCCGTTAACACTGGCGGTAGAATACCGGTTCGTCATTCAAGGATCTGCCTTTCCATTTCCTGTCCATCAACATAGAAGGTGACCGTTGCCCTTCCAAAGAACTCAACCTGGCGCGAAACGGTATATCCCCCTAAATGAGCATTGTTATATATTTCGCGGCGGCCTTTACTGTCCTCCACGATAATTGACAAGACTGAATAATCGGTGCCGGGTGGCATGGTAAATCTGATTTCAGCAGTTTTGGCCGCCGGACCGGGGCCGGTACTGACCACAATCGTTATCTTTTCCCCTTTTTCCACCCTATTACCGGCCGGGATGCTCTGGCGGATGACCTTCCCGGCAAAGTAATCATTGCTGGCCTCCTGGTCAATTCTGTACAGCTCCAACCCATCCTCCTGCAGCTTGTTTCTGGCGTCAGACAGGCTCATACCGATCAGGTTGGGCATATTCAACTGGGTGATCTGACCCGTTCCGCTGCTGACGGTTACGTCCACCTCTTGTCCCACCTGAACGGTGGTTCCTCGCTTGGGACTCTGGGTTACAATTACCCCTTCGGGGGTGCTGCTGTCATTGACCTGGGTTACCTCTCCCAAGCTCAATCCCTCGTTCTCTAGTATGAAACGAGCGTTTTCCAGGGTCTCGCCTACTACGTTGGGGACCCGGACCGTTTCCAATCCCTTGCTTAATACAACTTCAATCTCCCGTCCCTTTTTTACAATATCGTCGGCCTCGGGACGCTGGTTGATAACGTGGTCCTTTTCCACCTCGGAATAAATTCGGTTAACGACTTTCAGCTTTAGTCCCTTATCCTCCAGTATTTCCCGAGCTGCCTCCCAATGCTCCCCTTTGACATCGGGAACCTTAACCTCCTGCCCGAACAGACTCCCGCGCATCCCATACAGCAAGCCCGATGCAATCCCCACAATGACGGCGGCGATAATAATCCAGCCCATGGGTTTCATTTTTTTTTGCTTGCGTGCCACCTCGTAGTCTTCCCCTTCTCCCACCGGCAGCATCACCAGCGTTTTATCATCAGCCCGCTTCTTTTTCAAGAACCGGCTCTTTTTGCCATTGAGAGCCCCCATAAGTGCCAGTTTCATATCTTTGGCACTCTGATAGCGGTAACCAGGTTTTTTCTCCATCGCGGTCATGATTACCTCTTCCAATCCGCTGGGAACCGCATCATTTATCACACTGGGGGGAACGGGCCTCTCGTGAATATGCTTGAGGGCAACAGTGACCGGACTGTCAGCATCAAACGGAACCCGCCCGATCACCATCTCGTAGAGCACACAGCCCAGTGAGTAGATATCGGAGGTGCTATTTACCGGTTCTCCTCGGGCCTGTTCCGGCGATACGTAGTGTACCGAGCCCACCATGTCGCCGCTGTAGGTTATGGTGACGCTGTTGGCAGCCCGGGCGATGCCAAAATCGGCCACCTTGGCCGTGCCATCGCGGGTAAGGAGTATGTTGTGAGGTTTGATATCTCGATGAATCAGACCCTTTTCGTGAGCCCGGATCAGTCCCTCGCAAATCATGAGAGCTATTCTTACCGCTTCGTCGGGTGTTAGCGGCCCCTTTTCCCGGATGTACTCCTTCAGGTTGGTTCCTTCCACGTATTCCATGACAATAAAATGGAAGCCATTGTCTTCGCCCACATCATACACATTAACGATATTGGGATGTGAGAGCCGGGCGGCGGCCTGCGCCTCACTCTTGAATTTTTGAACTAGGACGATATCCTGGGCATACTCCTCTTTCAGAATCTTAACCGCTACTATCCGGTCAAGCAGCGTACACCTGGCTCGATATACAGTAGCCATCCCGCCGTCGCCGATCTTCTCCAGTAATTCGTAGCGATTTTGAAGAAGGGTCGTCATTTCCCCTATTCCTCCTAAGGTAGTGCTATTAGGATCATGGTCAGGTTATCATAACCGCCTCGGTCCAAAGCCAGGCGGAGCAATCTATACAGGGCTCGGTTGAGATCCGACTCGTGAATAACGGCTTCCCAAACTTCCACAGGCTCGATTAGATCCGTCACTCCGTCAGTGGCCATAAACAGGCGGTCTTCAGATTTAAGTCTGTTGGTATAACAGTCAATCTCCACCGATTCTTCAATCCCCAGGGCTCGGGTAAGTATATGCCGGTACCGTCTTACACCGATATCGTTCTCATCGATCAATCCTTCCTGCAGCATCTTTTCGGCCAGGGTATGATCCCGCGTTATCTTTTCCACCCCGTCTGAGTTAATCAGAAAGAGGCTGCTGTCGCCGATATGAGCGGTGTACAGTTCCATATCCCTGACGATGGCAGCGGTAATCGTGGTCCCCATATCTGAGCATTCTTCAGACTGCTGCCCTTTGGAATAGATGCTGTGGTTGGCCTCCATGATCGAAGTGGTCAAAAAAGTAAGAGGATGCACCTTATCTATCTCATCCAGGTTTCCATGTATGATATCGATAGCCATCTGGGCGGCTACTTCACCGGCTTTATGCCCGCCCATACCATCGCAGATCACGAACAATCCCCGGTTTTTGTCGACCAGAAATCGGTCCTGGTTTTCCCGCCTGACCTTACCGATATTAGAAAGAACTGCCGCCTGCATAATTGCACCCCAGCTAAATGAATCTTTATTACTTCGATTTTAATGATCTGATTTCCTGCTTGGATCGTCTGTTAGTCGCAGCCTTCAGCTGACCACAGGCCGCCTTGATATCGGCACCCATCTCTTCCCTCACGGTAACATTGACTCCTTCTCCGGCCAAACAGGCCATGAACCTGGTGATCGTGTCCTGTTCGGGCCTGCGGTATTGAGATCCTTCAGTTGGATTATAGGGAATAAGGTTAACGTTGGCCAGCAGCGGTTTTACCATACGGGACAGCCGGTATGCGTCCGAGACGGAGGAGTTGACTCCTTCCAGCAGTAGATACTCGAACGTGACCCGGCGACCAGTTTTCTCAATATAGTATGAAATCGAATCCAGGAGACCTTCCAGCCGGTATCGGCGATTCATGGGAATAATGCGATCCCGGACTTCATTGGTGGTCGCATGAAGGCTGACTGCCAGAGTTACCTGCAGACCGGTTTCAGCCAGAGCCTTTATGCCCGGGATAAACCCGGCAGTGGAAATGGTTATATGGCGCTGGCCGATCCCGATACCCTGCTCGTCGTTGATAATGCTTATGGCTTTCAAAACCTCATCAAGATTTAACAGCGGTTCTCCCATGCCCATAAACACCACGTTAGCAAGCAGTCTGCTCCCCGAAACCGACTTCTCCCTCTGCTTAAGCTCTCTCTCCACCGCAACCACCTGTCCGGTAATCTCACCGGCGGTGAGGTCCCTCTCAAACCCTGACTGGCCGGTCGCACAAAATGTACACCCCACCGGGCACCCCACCTGACTTGATACGCAGATGGTATACTTTGTGCCCCCGGTCCTGGTTTGGGGAATGGCTACCGTTTCAATCCGTTTCCGGTCACTGAGTTCCAGCAGGAACTTGCGGGTCCCATCCTGGGAAACCCGGGATTTGACTACCCGGGGAACAGTTATGGAGGCCTTCTGATCCAGAAAATAACGAAGTTCTTTGGGGAGATTACCCATCTGGTAAAATGAATGAACCTGGTGCTTATAAAGCCAGTGATATACCTGACGAGCCCGGAATCGCGGCAACCCCAGACCATTCACCACCTCTTCCGTTTCCTGCAAGCTAAGCCCCAGCAGCTCTGTCCTGTCCACCGTATATCCTCCTCATTAACGATACAAACATCCCATCGGCCTGATGCCGGGGAGGGAAAATAGTAAGATGCCCTTTACCCGCGACTGTGTCCTCCATGGATAACCAGGGGTTCTGTTCCAGCACTTCATCCAGGTTCATGAATTCAAACTCTGTATGGTGAGCCACAAACCTTTCGACTACCTCCTGGTTCTCCTCCGGCTCCAGTGAGCAGGTGCTGTAAAGCAGCTTGCCCCCTGGTCGTACGGTCCGGGCTACCTGCTCCAGCATCCGGCTCTGCAGTTCAGACATCAAGGCAATATCTTCCTCCTTTTTACGCCAACGCAGGTCGGCTCTGCTCCGCAAAACACCCAGCCCGGAACAGGGCGCATCCAACAGCACTGCGTCCGCTTCCGTTAATTCCGGTATCGGTTCCAAAAGATCTGCCCTCCTGCTCTCCACGATGCTGATGCCCAGCCTCCGGCAGTTCATTCCCAGCAGCTCAAGTTTATGCTGATACAGATCAAAGGCTACGATCTTCCCACGATCACCCATCAACTCTGCCAGGTGAGTGGTTTTGCCGCCCACCCCGCAGCAGAAGTCATAGACCAGGGAACCGGGCTGGGGTGCCAAGCATAGTGGGATAAGCATGGTAGACTCACTCTGGACATAAAAAAGCCCATCGCGATATGATCGAAGCCCGGAAATAGGTCCGGGAGTGCTTTCCAGCAGCAGGCTGGTGTCGGCTATCATACCCGCCTTTGCCTTAACCCCTTCATCATCCATCAAGGCTGCCAACGCGGAGACCCTGGTTTTCAGGCGGTTAACTCGCACGGTTAATGGCGGACTCTGGTTGTTAAAAGCCAGCAGTCTCCGCGTATCCTCGTAACCGTAACGGTCTACCCACCTGGAAACCATCCACTCCGGGTGGGAATAGAAAACCGCCAAGTACGACACCATATCACGGGATGGGTCCGGGTAGGTTATTTGGTCCCGGTTGCGTTCAACATTGCGCAGCAGTCCGTTGACAAGTCCTGAAGCACCTTTACCCTCGCTGCGGGTCATCTCCACCGCTTCGTTTATCACGGCATAGGCCGGAATCCGCTCCAGAAAGAGCAATTGATAAAGGGACAGGATGAGGATCACATATACCCTGCGTTCGAGCTTACGCCGTTTGGCTACCAGAAAAAGATCAAGCACCCAGTCCAGGTGCTTTTTCATGCGTATGGTTCCGTTCACCAGTTCCGTCACCAGCCCCCGATCCCGGGGTGTGAGGGAACAGTATTTCAAGGCCCGTTCCAGGGCGAGATTGGCGTAAGCACTCTCATAAAATACCTGCAGCAGGATCTGCACGGCCAGTGTACGCGCCGTTACCGTCTCCATACTCCGGGGATCAGGTCTAGTCGTCGCCGAACACCCCCAGAATAAGCAGAAATCTCACCAGATTTAGGAATGAAACCAAAGCGGCGGCCACATAAGTAAGAGCCGCAGCCCCCAGAACTTTCTTCACCATGGGCACTTCCTGGGTGCTTATGTGCCCTCCACTGTGCAGCAGAGCTACTGCGCGGCTGGAGGCGTTAAACTCTACCGGCAGGGTTATCAGTTGAAAGGCTACTACCGCCGTAAATATGATTACTCCAAGAGCTGCCAGATCAGGAAGACCAAAAAGCAGCCCGATTAATATCAAGGGGAAAGACGCGGACGAGGCAAAACTTGCTACCGGCACGATGGCGTTCCTGATACCCAGGGGCAGGTAATTGGTCTCATGCTGAAAAGCATGCCCGACTTCATGAGCCGCAACACCCAGTGCGGCTATTGAGTTGCTGCCATACACCGAATCCGACAATCTCAGCACTTTGGAGCGGGGATCATAATGATCAGTTAAATTGCCGGGGACTCTCTCAATCCGCACCGAGTGCAACCCCCCGCGCCGCAGGAGCGTGGCGGCCATTTCCGCCCCGGTTATCCCGCGGCTGGAAGCAACTTTAGAATACTTGCCAAAGGTGGTCTGCACCCTCAATTGAGCCCATCCGGCCAGTATCAAGGCCGGTATAAGTAAGATCAAAGTTGGATCCCAAAACATTACTTAACCTCCTCCAAGCATAGTCATTAGTGCCTCTTCAACCCGACTGAGATCTACTCTGGTATCTTGGCAGGGACCGTACGGGCGCTGATTTAACACTCCCATTACCGGCAGATGATTGGCGTCCTGAATCCCCAATGACAGGTCACGCTCACAAGCTATGGCCACAACCCCCTGGGGACGTGTTTCCCCGATGATTTTCCGGGCCAGTGTACCCCCCGTAGCCACCCGCAGGGTAACCCCGTATTTATCAGCCAGTTCCAGGAGTCCGCAGATGTCGCACTTGCCGCAGCGCCTGCAGTTATTGATGTCAGTGGTGATCTTCACCGGACAATTGGATTCCTGCAAACAGTGAGGAGCCAGAATAACCAGGCGTCCTTTTACCGCCAGGTTCCGACGGGTTCTAACCAGGTAGTTGTTAACCTCTATAAAGGAAGCCCACACCCTTTCCCTGTCGATACCAAACAGTTTCCCCAGGTTAACGGCAATCGGAAATAAGAATGTGGTGGCCATCCTCATGCATCCTTCAAACGTGGGGGAGTTCTTTTCCCGGAGTATGGTTAGAACCAGGGCGGCAATACCTGCAGCTACCAGAACAAATCCACAGAGGAATAGGCTTGCCAGCCCGATAGTTATGGTGCGAAACAGGGGATATTCCTGAAAACGCACGAGGTTGTATACCCCGAAAAAAATCAGTGCAATCATCGCCAGACTGGCAACTAAGAGTCCTATGTAAATCCGCTTACTGATTTTCACCTGTTATCACCCGCCTAACCGGTCACCTTCACGCAGTCTGCTGCCCCGGAGAAACTCGGCAGCTGAAATCCTTTTCCTGCCGGCCCTTTGTACCTCAAGAACCAGCAATGCGCCCTGACCGGCTTTCACGACGAACCCCTCATCCGGCATCAGCCTGACAACTTCGCCCGGAAGTCCTGCTGTCTCCGTTTCCACCACCTGGGCCTTAAATATCTTGAGCTTATCACCATTCAGCCAGGTATAGGCCCCCGGCTCCGGGGACAAACCCCGGATCTGGTCCCTGATATTCCGGCTTTTCATCTCCCATTTTATCAATTCATCCTCGGCTGTCAAAGGCGGGGCATAGGTGGCCCGGGAGTGATCCTGGGGGATACGGGGGTTTATACCCCATTCAACCTGTTCCAGGGTCTCCAGGAGCAGATCGGCCCCAATTCCGGACAGCCTATGAATCGTCTCTCCATAATCCTCATCACCGGTAAGGTCAATGGCTCGTTGCAGGATTATGTCACCCGTGTCCATAGTTTTATCCATATACATGGTGGTAACTCCCACCATCTTTTCCCCGGCCATCAGAGCTCTCTGCACCGGAGCCGCACCGCGGTAAGCCGGCAGGAGCGAACCGTGGACATTGATGCAACCTAATGGCGGTATCCCGAGGATGTTTTCCGGCAGGATCTTGCCATAAGCTACCACGACAATGACCTTCGGTTCCCTGCGTTCAATTTCTCCTGCAAAATCGGGAGTACGGATCGACTCCGGTTGAATCAACGGGATTCCATACTCTTCAGCCAGCACCTTGACCGGAGGGGGAGTAAGCTTCCTCCCCCTTTTGGCGGGACGGTCCGGTTGGGTGACTACCAACGGGATATCAAATCCTGAAAGTATTAGATTACGGAGCGAGGGCACCGCAAACTCGGAGGTGCCCATAAATACTAAACGCATTATATCTCCTTTCGCGCGACCCACTCCGCCCTGTCCACAAAGAGTACCCCATCGAGGTGGTCAATCTCGTGTTGAAAAGCGCGGGCCAGCAGCCCATCGGCTTCAATGCTCAACTCCTCACCCTCACGGTTCAACCCCTTGACGGTTACCCTGGCAGCTCTCTTTACCTTGCCGGTAAGCTGGGGAATACTCAAGCAGCCTTCAATGGCCGTGTCCAAGCCTTCTTCCCTTATTATTTCGGGATTGATAAGTTCATAGTATTCCTCACCGTTATCCACCACAATCACGCGCTTTGATACCCCTATTTGTGGGGCGGCCAGACCTACACCTTCATACTCATGCAGGGTATCGCGCAAATTGTCCAGCAGCCTTAATATGGAATCATTTATTGCCTTTACCGGTTTAGCCTTTTCCCTGAGTACTGGGTCACCCATTAGAACCACTTTATAAACAGCCATTCATTTCCCCCTAGTCGCAAGAACTATATCATTGCCAGCGGATCCACATCAATATCCAGCCTGACCCGCGGAGGCAATCTTCTATCTATTATACACCGAGTTATTCCCCTCATTAAATCGAGGTCGGGGCTCTTTAAGAGGATCTGATACCGATAGCGGTTTTTAATTTTACGGCGAATACAAGGAGCCGGTCCCAGAATATCAATGTTTTCATCCAGTTCCCCGGTCATCTCTTCCAGCAGCGTGCGCGTATAATCGGCTTCTTCCTTTATCAGGTCCTCCTGCGGCCCGGTAAACATTAATTTTACCAGGTGGGTAAAAGGAGGATAGCTCAGAGCCGAGCGGTAGGCAATCTCCTCCCGGTAAAAACCCTCGTAATCCTCATCTTGAACCAGCTTAAAAAAGATATCCTCCGGTTCAAGGGTCTGAATGATAACCTGTCCCCCCGAAGAGCCCCGTCCGGCACGGCCGGCTACCTGCACCAAGAGCTGAAAAGCACGCTCCCTGGCTCTGAAGTCCGGCAGGCCCAAGAGGGGATCGGCATTAACCACCCCCACCGCGGCCACCCCGGGGAAATCAAAACCCTTGGCTATCATCTGGGTTCCAACTACAATATCAACCTTCCGCTCCCGTATGCTCTTTATGATCCTCTCGTGATCCCCCCGTCCGCGGGTGCTGTCCGTGTCCATGCGTATTATCCTGGCTTCCGGTAGCAGGGTACGCAGTTCCTCTTCCACCTTTTGGCTCCCGGTACCCAAAAAGCGCAGGGAGTCTTTCTGGCAGCGGGGACACTGTCTGGGCACCGCCCGTTCCTTCCCACAGTAATGGCAGACCACCCGGTGGATATCCCGATGATATATGAGAGCAACCTCGCAGGACTTGCAAGTAAGCACATGTCCGCAGAGCGGACAGACAACGGTGGTGGAATAACCCCGACGGTTGATAAAGACAATGGCCTGGTGGCTTTTTCGCAGACACTCCCGCAGTTCATCCAGGAGTTCAGGTGAAACAATCTGGTTCCGGAAACGGTAATTCCGCTTTATGTCAACTATCCGGATATCACGCTGCCCGCTGGAAGCAATCCTGTGATTCAGGCGCAGGAGCTCATATTCGCCGGTCTGAGCCCGATGAAAACTCTCCAGGGAGGGGGTCGCACTGCAGAGGACCACAACCGCATTATTCAGTTCAGCCCGCTTCATGGCTACTTCTCGGGCATGGTAGCGGGGATTCTCCTCCTGGTGGAACGACGGTTCCTGTTCCTCATCAATTATGATCAGCCCCAGGTCCTTAAAGGGGGCAAACACTGCCGAACGAGCACCCACCACCACATCAGGTTCACCCCGCCGGGTTCTGAGCCACTCTAAAACCCGCTCGGAATCGTTCAGGCGGCTGTGGAGGACACTCACCCGCGGCCCCAACCGCTGCTCAAAGATACCGGTAACCTGCTGGGTCAGTCCAATCTCCGGGATCAGTACCAGTGACTGCTTTCCCTTGCGGCGCGCGTGTTCCAGGGCTTGTAAGTAGACTTCTGTCTTTCCACTGCCGGTGACACCAAAAAGCAGGAAGGTCCGGTTTTCTTCTTTGTCCAGAGCCGCCAGTATCTGTTCGACCGCCCGGGCCTGTTCCTGGTTGAGCAGCGGGTCCTGGTGAATCCCGGGGACGGCTTCCTCCCTCTCAATCAAGCCCTTGGCCACCAGCCTTTTGAGGACCGAGGCCCCTACCGCATCAACCGCTCGGCGCTCGGGAACCGGTACCTGCTGTTCCCGAAAGAACTTTAACGCCCTGGCCTGGCGGGGAGCCTTTTTCCCCACCCGGGCTATTACCTCTTCCGAGACGCCGGGAGACAGGACGTATTGAACCCCGGTAGAATAGGGTTCTTCGTTCCCGGTCACCTCCACCTTGACCAGACCGTTCCGGAGGAGCTCAGCCAGTTCCTCGGCCGGCAGGTTGCTGTTTTTCCAGGAGCACCCCAGCTTTTCATTGATTTCCGGCGGTAATGGCTTTTCGGCAGATTCGCCGGGAACTAAAATCTCCTTGCGGGGATCATCCAGTGCAGAAGGGAGCATGGCTTTTACCACTTTCATCAACGGGGCCATATAGTAGTGTGCCATCCAGCGCGCCAGGGCCAGCATCTCCGAACTGAGGACCGGTTCCTGGTCCAGCACGGCCATAATTGGTTTCAAATCCCGGACTTCATTACCCGGCTCCACCTCAAAAATGATCCCCCGAGCCACCTGATTCCCCAGGGGAATCAGTACTCTTTTCCCCGGCATGACCCCGTTCTGCAGCGGCAGCGGCACCTGGTAGGTGAAAAAGCTTTCATCCTGCAGTCGAGGTATATCCGCCAGCACCTGAACCCGCATGTGTAACATTCCTCCAAATTATTGACACCGCTTATTATGTAAACAAAGGCGGGGAACCCCGCCTAATTAAAAATCCGTAATAATGCTTTATCCTGCTGAATTAATTGCTGATTACCGTCGAAAAGGTGTCAGGAGAACCGTCCCCTTGACACCCTGGGACACCCTGGCACTTTTTACCTGGAGGCTGATTTGCGGAGGGCTTCCGCTTTATCAGTGTTCTCCCAGGTAAAGTCAGGATCCTGCCGGCCGAAATGTCCGTAAGCTGCGGTCTTCCTGAAAATCGGCCGGCGGAGTTGCAAGTCCCTGATAATGGCCGCCGGTCTCAGGTCAAAATGGGTTTCAATCAAGCGGGCAATTTCCTGATCAGGTATAACTCCGGTTTTGAAGGTGTCAACCGAGATGGATACAGGCCTGGCTACCCCAATGGCATATGCCAGTTGTATTTCACACCTTCGGGCCAATCCCGCGGCGACAACATTCTTGGCCACATAACGCGCGGCATAGGCTGCGGAACGGTCCACCTTGGTTGGGTCCTTACCGGAGAAGGCCCCTCCTCCATGCCTGGCCATGCCGCCATACGTATCAACTATTATCTTGCGGCCGGTTAGGCCTGCATCCCCCTGGGGCCCTCCGACCACAAACCTGCCGGTAGGATTAACGAAGATCCGGGTCTTTTTGTCCAGCATCTCCTGCGGTATTACCTGTTTAATCACCTGTTCAACTATCTCATAGCGTATATGCTCCATAGGGATATCCGGCCGGTGCTGGGCTGAAACCACCACGGTATCCACCCTGACCGGTTTATCGCCATCGTACTCGATGGTAACCTGGGTTTTACCATCGGGACGCAGATACGGCAGCAGACGATTCTTGCGCACCTGGGACAGGCGCATGGCCAGACGATGGGCAAAGAGAATCGGCATAGGCATCAGTTCGTTCGTCTCGTCGGTAGCATATCCGAACATCATCCCCTGATCGCCCGCACCCAGAGCCTCGATTTCATGATCCGCCATCTCACCGGTTTTGGCCTCCAGGGCCTGATTGACACCCAGTGCTATATCGGGCGACTGTTCATCTATGGAGGTGATTACTGCGCAGGTGTCACAGTCAAATCCAAATTTGGCCCTGGTATAACCGATCTCTCTGATGGTTTCCCGAACCAGGTGCGGGATTTCTATGTAACACGAGGTAGTAATCTCTCCGGTTACCACCACCAATCCCGTAGTCACCAGGGTTTCAGCCGCTACCCTGCACTGCGAGTCTTCTGCCATTATCGCATCCAGAATGGCGTCGGAGACCTGATCGGCGATCTTATCGGGATGCCCTTCAGTTACCGACTCTGACGTGAAAAGTCTGCGCGTCATCTGCTCATCTCCTTTGTCAACAATAGCTAACCAGCCGGTTTAACGAACATTAGCCTTTTACAACGGCAGAGTTAAAAGAGTTCCAGAACAGCGTCCAGAATTACCCCTGCAACCTCCAGTTTGGACATCAAGGGCAGTTTCTCCTCCCGGCCGTCCTTAAAGAGAAGGGTAACTATATTGGTGTCCCCCGCAAAGCCCGCCCCCTCAACCGTTAAATCGTTGGCCACCAGGAGATCCAGGTTCTTTTTCTGCATCTTCTGCCGCGCATTTTGTATGACATCGCTGGTCTCAGCGGCGAAACCAACGAGTATCTGGTGCTGTTTGCGTTTACCCAATCCCTCCAGGATATCGGGGTTGCGGGTGAGCTTTATCACCATGTCGTTATCGTTCTTCTTCAGCTTCTCGTCGCTGTAGTCCAGAGGACGGTAATCAGCTACGGCTGCGGCCCCGATGACTACATCCACCTGTCCAAACAGCTCATGACAGATATCGTTCATCTCCCGAGCACTCCTGACCTGCCGGCTCTCGACTCCGTCAGGAACGGTCAGGTAAGTGGGACCGCTTACCAGAAACACCCGGGCTCCACGCCGGACCGCGGCTGCGGCCAATGCATACCCCATTTTGCCGGTGCTGTGATTGGTGATGAACCTGACCGGATCGATATCCTCCTGGGTAGCCCCGGCGGTAACCAGGATCGTCTTATTCACCAGATCCCGGGGGCGGTCCTCCAAAACGTCGATAATTTTATCATAAATCGTCTCAATCTCGGGAAGACGGCCGCGCCCGGTAACCCCACACGCCAACTCACCCTCCGCCGGTTCCAAAATGGTAACCCCCCGGTCCTTCAGCTTCCTGATATTATCCTGGGTTGCCGGATGATCGTACATGTTGGTGTTCATGGAAGGCGCGAGCAGGACCGGTGCCCTGGTAGCCAGAACAATCGTGGACAGAAGGTCGTCTGCTATTCCGCATGCCATCTTGGCAATAATATTGGCGGTAGCCGGGGCAATAACCAAGATATCGGCTTCCTCAGCCACCCCTATATGCTGGACCCTGTGGGTTCCAGACTCATCAAACATATCAACCAGCACCGGATTGTTCGAAAGGGTCCGGAGCGTCAAGGGCGTAATAAAACGGGTAGCGTGCTTGGTCATCACTACCTGCACGTTAAACCCGTTCTTATACAGCCTGCTTACCAGCTCGGCTATTTTATAGGCGGCGATGCCACCCGTAATTCCAACCACAACCGTCTTGGGCTTATTCATTGGCTGTTGTCCTTTTTTTGTAGGTTATCTTGAATTTTCCTTGATTGAACTCCTCCAGGGCAGTTGTCACCATGCTTGACAGCCGCCAGTCTTCCTCTTTGCGTTTTCCCTCGGACAGCATCCGCGCCCGTTTGGCTACTGCTACCACGATTGCATATTTGCTGTCCGAAATCTTCATCAGATCCTTCAAAGATGGTGGTACCAAGAAAATACCCCCTCATTGCATTCTTCTTACTCTGCACCTTTCGGCAGTTATAATCGCCCGGATCTTTTCCGCCGCCTCCAGGATGTTGTCATTAACCACCATATAGTCGTACTTATCCAGGTGTGCTATCTCCTCGTCATAACACGCCAGACGTCTTTCGATTTCCAGTTGTGAGTCCTTGCCCCGGGCGTTGAGTCTTTTCCCCAGTTCCTCAACGCTGGGGGGTAAGACAAAAATAAACACCCCATCGGGAATCACGTTCTTGATCTTCAACGCTCCCTGGATATCGATTTCCAATAGGACATCGGTGCCTTTTTCCAGGTTATCCAAGACAAACTTTTTCGGGGTTCCGTAATAGTTGTTGTATACAACGGCCCATTCCAGCAGTTCTCCCGAAGCAATTAATGACTTAAAGGTATCCGCATCAGTAAAGAAGTAATCCCGCCCCTCGATTTCTCCCAGGCGCGGCTGCCTGGTAGTAGTGGAAACGGAGTAGATCAAGTCCTCACAAGGGGTTTCCATCAGCTTTCCCCTCAGGGTTCCTTTGCCAACTCCCGATGGGCCGGAGATAACGAAGAGAATGCCCTTGCGACTCATGATACCCTAAGCTTCGTCACTGTGACTGCTTTCCTTGACCGAAAGTCGATTGGCAACCGTCTCGGGCTGCACCGCAGACAGAATTATGTGACCGCTGTCTACTATAATCACCGCGCGGGTGCGCCGCCCATAGGTGGCATCAATCAGACTCCCCTTTTCTCGGGCCTCCTGGATAATCCTTTTAATCGGTGCGGATTCTGGACTGACGATGGCTACGATGCGGTTGGCAGCAACTATGTTCCCAAAACCAATATTAACCAGCTTGATTTCCATCAGTTTCCCCGGCTAACCGGGACACCCCCCTTACTCCACATTTTGTACCTGTTCTCTCATTTTCTCCAGTTCCGCTTTCAGTTCAACTATCGTGCGGTTTATGAACAAGTCATTGGCCTTGGATGCAATGGTGTTAACCTCTCGAAACATCTCCTGGAGCAGAAAATCGCACTTGCGGCCAACCGATTCCGTAGATAGTAGCATTTCCTCCATCTGCGAACAATGGCTCTTTAAGCGGACCAGTTCTTCGGCAATGCTGCAGCGGTCGGCAAAAATGGCCATCTCCTGCAGCAAGTGGTTTTCATCTATTATCAGTTCCCGGTTCAGTTCCTGGATTCGCTTTTGCATGCGTTCCATATGCTCGGCTACTACCAGCGGTGCTCGCTTCTCAATGATCTCTATGGTCTGCAGTATGTGGCGATTTCTCAGGCGGATATCCTGCGCCAGAGCCTGTCCTTCCCGGGCTCGCATATCGAGAAGCCCCTCCAGAGACGAAACGAGGGCCGCTTCAACGCCTGGCCAGATACTCTCTATGTCTTCTTCGTCTTCTTCCAGGGCAAACACTTCGGGCAGCTTAAAGATGTCGACAATGCTTATAGAGGATTCAATTTGCAGATATTCTGCTAAATCTTTCAAAGAGTTATAATAGATCATTGCCAAATCATTGTCAACCTTAATATTACGCTTGTATTCTCCCGTTTTCTCAATATTTATGAAGGCCTCAATGCGTCCCCGGACGATGTACTGCTTGATCTTGTCCCTGATCCTGTCCTCCAAAAGGTTGTATCGGCGTGACATCCGGAGGTTAAGATCGAAATACCGGTGATTTACCCCTTTTATCTCACAGGTCACCTGGTAACCCGGCGCAAAGCCTTCGCCCCGACCAAATCCGGTCATGCTTTTGATCATAATGTCTAAACTCCTTTTCCGTCACCATTTCCAAGGCTAATGCCGATTATCTTTCCATATCTGGTATTATGAGCGAGCACTCCCTGGCAGATAACGTCCCTTAATCAAATTCCACCTTACCAATCGCCTGATACATTCGATCAAGCGCGACCGCCATTTTTCCTTTATCTACCGTCAACGCAATCCTGAAATAACCTTCCCCGTATTCACCGTAACCTATTCCCGGAGTTATGATTACTCCGGCCTTCTCCAGAATCGCCTCCGCAAACGAGGAAGAGTCATACCCGCGGGGTACCGGTGCCCATACATAAATGCTTCCCTGCGGGGGTTCAATGCTCCATCCCATCCGGCGCAGCCCCTCTATAACCACATCCCTGCGCTCCTGATAGAGCCGACGCATGGCCGCCACACAGTCCTGGGGACCTGAAAGTGCTTCGATGGCCGCATACTGAACAGCCTGGAAAGCACCGGAATCAATATTGGATTTGTAGCGACCCAGCACATCAACCGCGTCCCGGTTCCCAACTGCCCAGCCGATACGCCAACCGGTCATGTTATAAGTCTTGGATACCGAGTGGAATTCAATACCCACCTCCCCGGCACCGGGGAACTCCAAAAAGCTCCTCGCCCGGTGGTTGTCAAAGGTTATCTCGGAATAGGCGGCATCGTGACAGACCAGGATGTCAAAATCCCTGGCAAAAGCTATCACCTCATGATAAAACTCATCCGGGGCGACGGTTCCGGTGGGGTTGTTGGGATAATTGATAAACATCAGCTTGGCCTTCCGGGCAACCTCCGTGGGTATATCCGAGAGAACCGGGAGAAATCCGTTGGCAGCCTTAAGCGGCATCTTGTATGGCTCAGCCCCGTTAAGAATGGCGCCGATACCGTACACCGGGTATCCGGGATCGGGCACCAGGCTGGTATCGCCGGGATCCAGGTAACAGGCGGATATGTTCCCGATACCTTCCTTGGAACCGATCAGGGATACCACTTCCGACCTGGGATCCAGGTCAACTCCAAAGCGCCTGCGATACCATTCAGCCACCGCCTGTCTGAATGACAGCATCCCGACTGAACTGGGATACTGGTGGTTGGCCGGATCCCGCAAGGCCTGGGCGGCACGTTCTATGATGTGCTGCGGGGTTGGCTGATCCGGATCTCCAATCCCCAGGCTAATTATGTCAACCCCCTTTTCTTTTGCTTCCTCGATCTTCTTTTCAATACGGGCAAAAAGGTAGGGGGGTAGTTTTCGCATCGCACTGTTTTCCTGCACTCAAAATCTCCTCCTGATAGTGTTTTTTATTGAAGCAAGGATCCTGCCGACCTGATTGATTCAGTCAGGCCTTCCATTCACCTTCGAAAACCTCGGTGGCGGGACCGGTCATGAAGACATGATTACTACTGCCCTGCCATTCAATGAAAAGGTCGCCTCCTGCAAGATGAATCACTGCTTGTCTCCCGGTTCTCCCGGTGATGGATGATGCCACCAGGGTTGCACATGCTCCGGTACCACAGGCCAGTGTTTCCCCGGCGCCTCTCTCCCAAACCCTCATCCTCATCTCCTCGGGACCAAGAACCTCCACAAACTCTACATTGGTTTTTCGAGGAAAGAGGGGATGGTTTTCTATGGCCGGTCCCCATTCGGCCACCGGGACCGCATCCAGTTCCTCCACAAAGATTACGCAGTGAGGGTTGCCCATGGAAACCGGTATGAAGGTAAAATCTCGGCCGGCCGCCGTCAAGATGCTCTCCCCGGTTAGATCGGTGTCCAGCAGAACCGGTATATTGCGAGGTTTTAACACCGGCTCCCCCATATCCACCTTGACCCGGACCACCTTCCCGTCCTCTATATAAACCTCAGGCAGAATAGGACCAGCCAGGGTTCTAACTTTGAACTGCGGTTTATCTACCAGACCTCTTTCCCAAGCATATTTGGCGACACAGCGAATGCCATTCCCGCACATCTCCGGCTCCGTGCCGTCTGAGTTTATTATACGCATGAAAATGTCATATTCGGAATCACGACCGGTTATGATGAGCCCGTCTCCTCCGACTCCGAAGTGCCGATCACACATTCTTAATGCCAAATCCCGGTAGTCAATGGAGCCCGACCCACCGTCCTCGATGACCACAAAGTCATTGCCCAGTCCATGCATTTTGGTAAACCGCAAATAAATGCCCCCCATCATACCGATGATATTGAAGTCCCTATGTCCTCAAGTTTACCATATTGGGAGGGTCTGATTATAGTCTTTCTGATCCGGAACAAAAACCATCTAACCAGCATTCCCCCCCCGGTTACAGTAATAATAACCAACCAGGCCCAGCCTTCCAGCGGCTTGGTGCCGAATATTGGATTGAACGGGGCGTAGTAAATGGCGGCCAGATGCATGATTACCGAGCAGCATACAGCCAGTACCAGGAATGGATTGCTGGTAAACCCCAGTTCAAAGGGAGAAAACCTTTCCGAACGACAGTCAAACACATAGAAAAGCTGCGCGAAAACCAGGTTGGTAAATGCCATGGTCCGGGCCAGTTCCAGGTCCACATGCCCTTGAAAGCCGGAATAGGTCATTCCAATCGTCATTACCGCCAGAGTACTGACACCGATGTAGATACCCCTCCCCACCAGGTTCCACCCCAGACCACGGGAAAAAATGCTCTCCCCGGCCGGGCGAGGTTTTCTCTCCATTATCCCGGGCTCGGGCGGTTCCATCCCCAAGGCCATGGCTGGCAGTCCATCGGTAACCAGATTAATCCAGAGTATCTGCAGGGGAAGCAAGGGCAGGGGCATGCCGAACAGCGAGGCCAGCAGCATGGTCAGGATCTCCCCTATGTTCCCTCCCAGGAGGTAACGGATAAACTTGCGGATGTTATCGTATATGGCCCGGCCTTCGTGGACGGCGGCCACAATGGTTGAAAAATCGTCGTCGGCCAGAACCATATCCGCAGCCTCCTTGGTTACCTCAGTTCCGGCAATCCCCATAGCTACACCGATGTCCGCCTCTTTTAAGGCCGGGGCATCATTGATTCCATCACCGGTCATAGCTACTACATGGTTTCTGCTTCGCAAGGCCTTTACAATCTTGAGTTTGTGCTGGGGGGAAACCCGGGCAAAAACCCGGACTTTTAGAGCTCTCTCCGCCAGTTCTTTTAATGACAGGCGGTCAATTTCATCGGGCCCGATGGCTTCCCGGCTGTCAGATATCCCGATCTGCCTGGCCACCGCCAGGGCAGTGGCCGGGTGGTCTCCGGTAATCATTATCGGTACTATGCCCGCCCGTTCACAGTCGGCCACGGCTGACCGGGCAGCGGGGCGGGGCGGGTCCACGATACCGCAGATCCCCACCAGGCACATATGGCTCTCGAGTTTCTCATCGGTGAGAGTTCTGAGTTCAGTCTCCGAAATATCCCGGTAAGCCAGAGCCAAAACCCGGTATGCCTGCAGAGCCCACGCCTCCTGTCGTTCTAGAAACCGGGCGCGATGACCGGGACTCATTGGCTGCACCCCCCGGGCGGTTTTGATCTGGGAACAGTTGTTCAGCAGGATATCCAGGGCGCCTTTGCATAAGAGCCGGTAACCCTTCCCGCTGCGGACCACCACGCTCATCATTTTTCGTTCCGGGTCAAAAGGCACTTCCCGCATTACCGGCAGGGGCCTGGTGAGACCCGCTTTCTTCCCCATAACCCGTAAGGCCCCTTCGGTTGGATCGCCCTGCACCATCCAGCGCCCATTTTCCTTAACGATTTCCGCATGGTTGCAGTGGTAGGCAATCTCCACCGCCATCTGCAGACCCGGGTCCTTAAGGGATTCACGACGCCCGTCCACAATGAACTCGCCCTCGGGAGCGTAACCTTCACCGGTAATCAACGCCTCGTTATCAATGGTTGCCAGTACCCGGACGGTCATCTCATTTTTGGTCAGGGTGCCGGTCTTGTCGGAGCATATGACCGTTGTGCATCCCAGGGTTTCCACCGCCGGGAGTTTGCGTACTATGGCGCGACGCCTGGCCATGCGCTGAACTCCCAGGGCCAAAACCACCGTTACTATGGCCGGCAGACCTTCCGGTATCGCCGCCACCGCCAGGCTGATTCCGGCCATGATCATGCGCATCAGGTTTTCACCCCGGGCAAGACCCATAAGCATGACCGCTAAACATGCACCCAGACAGATCACAATAAGAATCCGGCCCAGGTTGTTAAGCCGGTGCTGCAGAGGGGTGGTCTGATCGGTGGGCTCCTTAATCATTTGGGCGATCTCGCCCATAGCTGTTTCTGCACCCGTAGCCACTACAATACCGCGGCCGCGGCCGCGGGTTACTACCGTACCCATATAAGCCATATTGTACCGGTCCCCTAACGGTATCCCCGGCTCGGTCAACACCTCGGTTGTTTTTGGCACCGGCAGGGATTCCCCGGTCAAACAGGATTCCTCTATTTCCAGGCTGGCAGCCTGGCCGAGCCGCATATCGGCGGGTACACGATCACCGGCCTCTATCTCCACGATATCTCCCTTCACCACTTCTTCAGCCGGTATCCGCTTTCGTTTACCGTCCCGGACAACAACGGCATACGGTGACGAAAGTTTTTTGATCTCTTCCAATGACCTCTCCGCCCGGTATTCCTGAATGAATCCCAATATGCCGTTGATGATGACAATAGTTAAAATGGTAAGGGCATCAATCAAGTCACCAAGCAGAGCGGATAACAGAGTAGCCGCCAACAAAACCAGCACCATGGTGTCGGTAAACTGTGAAGCCAGAATGGAAAGCGGTTTGGGTCTTTCCCCCTCGGCCACGACATTACGGCCGACCTCCAACCTCTGCCTGGCGTTCTCTGAGGTAAGACCTGTTTCAAGAGATGTCTTCAATTGACGAGCGGTCTCATGGACGGTTTTCGCATGCCATTCTGTCTTTTGCATTCCCAATTTCATCCTTACAGTCTTTTTGGAATCTTTATTCACAAGGAATGCGTTAAAGAACTACCGGTGGCATGATAATCATTAAGGGGGATAAGTCAAATAGCGGGAATTATGGCCGACCAGAAACAACACGCAGTATACATCTAAGAGAGATTCATCAGCTCACCTTTGTTCTGCAGCTTCAACCAATCAATAGAGGAAGCGGCCGCGCAACAACAGTCCAGTCTGATCGACT
>LFRU01000066.1 GCA_001512495.1 Syntrophothermus sp. DTU052
TTCGCGCCAAACATCAACTCGTCACGGAAGTCCGGGTGAGCAATAGAGATCAGGTTCTTTACGCAGGTCCTGATACTCTGACCTTTGAGGAGAACTACAGCCAAAGTCCACATTGATCCCGTACTGAAGAATCCGTGACTGTCCATAGGAGAAACCCTTAGAACGGAAACCTGTACCGAGCGCAGGCCCCGGGAAGATATCTTCTCCAGGTCGCTGAACTTGTTCGGGGTATGGGTGTTGCAGTAACCAGCTTGGATTTGTACATCTCCCGCCACTTTTTATACATACAATTCCTCCAACAAGCTATATTCACGGCATCATCGTGTATTCTTTTTTGAAAGTAATATCCTAAATTAAAGTATAACGCGAAATGTGCCGAGTCGAATAGGGAAATATGTTGAATTTTGAGACAACAGCAGCGGATCAACTCGCGCTCAGCAGATCGGCATCCCGGGAAGCATCCGTCAGGACATGGCCGCCACTAACGTTCAGCCGGTTTAATGCAGAGGGGGTCATCATGACGGGGGCTGTTGACCCGATTTGATACCGGGTAGGATGCTAAATCAGGAGGTGACGCAAGTTTTTTTATAAATGCATCTATCTCCACGGTAGTTGTACCCCGGAGTCCGTACAACCAGTAATCCTCCTGTTCAGGATTAAGAACCAGCGGCATCCGGTCATGAATATGTTTAACCGATGCGGTGGGAGCCGTTGTCAGTATGGTATAGGACAATACGAAGTCACCAGCCGGATCCTGCCACTGCTCCCACAGACCTGCCAGAGCAAACGGCTCATTATCCGCTCTGACAATGCGCATGGCTTGCTTCCCGGCGCCGGTTTTCTGCCACTCGTAATAGCCATCCGCCGGAACCAGGCATCGCCGCTGCCGGAAAGCATATTTGAAAGCCGGTTTCTCCGCCACCGTTTCCACCCGGGCATTAATGAGACGGCTGCCGATACTCTTATCTTTGGCCCAAAAAGGTATCAACCCCCACTGCATCATCCGCAGTTCACGACTCCCATCCTGCCCTATCACCACCGGCATGGTCTGCGTCGGCGCCACATTGTAGCGCGGAACCCACCCGGCTTCCATCCTGGCAATACCAAAACGCTTTACCAGTTGTTCCATCCCGATAACCAGGGAATAGCGCCCGCACATGGGATCACCTTCCATCAAGCGTTAACAAAGCTTATCATTACCATGATTATAACACTCTGCCATCGTTCTTCGGGGCTGGCAGTACCATCAGGGTATGGAAGAATACTCCTTGGAAGGGTCTCGTCCCGACACCGTATCATACGGCCAGTCGACAATACCCCCGAGGTCATAAACCCTGGTATATCCCATCTCGATTAACTGTCGCGAGGCGGCTTCACTCCTCCGTCCCGTACGGCAGTACAACAGAATGGTGGCGTCTTTATCGGGCAGCTTTTGAGCTGCCAACTCTGCCAGGTCATAATCAGGGATAAGAACGCTGCCGGGGATCCGTTTCTCGTGAAACTCCTCTTCCGTCCGGACATCCAGCAGGATGACGTTCTGATCCACTTCCATTAAAGCCTGGGCTTCCTGGGGGCTAATCTCCTGATAAGCAGTTTTCTCCTGTTCCCCCTGGCAACCAGTAATCATAACGCCTGCCAACAGTAAAACGGCTATTAAAAGGTTCCTTCCCACAATCAATCCCCCTCGATATGTTGTGAAAAATTCCAGTGCGGCAACCGGCAACGCCCTGCAAAATTGAGGGCGGAAAGCAGCCGAGCGAAAGGAGGCCGCGAGCCCGTCTTTGAGCCTGGATCCCGAGTCCATTCTACACCATTGGTCGCCGTTCTTCCTGCCAATCAGTGCTGCTCCGTATTGTTAATAAATCCTAAATATGGCAATATGGCAATAGGATAGTCAGCATTTTACTATACAATCCCGTACAATCGCTGCAGCAAATAAACAAATTCACTCCGGAGGAGGTGAGGCGGTTAACGCCGAAGGGTGAACCTGAAGCCACAAGATTGGGAGGTAAAAAGAATGAGCGGCTATATTCCATCTTATGACGGCCTGGAACTGTTTTTCACCCGAGACCCGGTTGAGGCAAGCCGTGCGGCGATTTTAATCGTTCACGGCATGGCTGAGCATTGTGGGAGATATGATTATGTCAAAGGAAAGCTGAACGCGGCCGGATACAGCGTATACCGGTATGATAACCGGGGACACGGAAAATCGAAAGGTACCCGGGGGCACCTCGACAGTTTTGACCCCCTCATTGACGATGCCAACTTCATGATTGACCTTGTTGCCAAGGAGAATCCGAATCTGCCGGTCTTCATGCTGGGACACAGCATGGGCGGGTTTATCGCCGCCGCCTTTGGTGCCAGGTATCCCGGCAAGGTGAAGGGGATCATCTTATCCGCAGCGGCCACCAACAGTGCCAATCTGAAGCAGATTCTGCCTCCGGCGGTGCCGGACCCCATGGTACCGATTCCCAATGCGCTCTCGAGCCTTATCAGTACCGATCCGGCAGTCGTCAAGGCCTACGAAGAAGACCCCCTGGTTCTTAAAGAAACCACCCTGGGCCTCCTGGACCAGTTCTGCAAAGGTCAGGTCTGGCTGAATGAAAACGAATCCGCCTTCCACTACCCCTGCCTTATACTGCACGGCGGTGGTGACCAGATTGTCCCCGCCGCAGATTCAAAGAGGTTTTACGAAAACATCCCCTCCCAGGACAAGTCACTCAAGATATATGACGGCCTGTACCATGAAATCATGAATGAGCCAATAAAAGACACAGTCATTGCCGATATAATTTCCTGGATTAATGAGCGTCTATAGAATGAACTCGCAAGCCCCCGGGATATTCGGAGCCGGGGGCTTGTGGTTGGCGTTCTGAAATGTATAGGAACTAAGCGAGTGCATGGCTGCCGCCATCCACCGGAATAGTGGCCCCGGTGATGAAATCCGAGGCGGCCGAAGCAAGGAATACTACCGCACCTTTGAGATCCCATTCGGTTCCGAATCTGCCCAGCGGATTTGCGCCTTTGACCACGTCTTCCCCGACATTGGCGAAGTGCTTCTCAGTCATGTGGGTTACAAACGGTCCCGGGGCGATGCCGTTGACATGGATATTGTATCGTGCCCATTTAACAGCCAGGTCCTTGGTTAAGACCATGACTGCACCTTTACTTGCATTGTAGGCAACCGTATCCTGGGCCTCGGGATAGGTCCCGCCATATCCAGTAGTAGAAGATATGTTGATGATCTTGCCGCCGCCCTTTTCCTTCATAACCCGGGCTGCATACATACTGCAGCGGAAGACCCCGGTCAGGTTTACGTCCAATACTTTCTGCCATCTATCCATGGGGTAGTTGAGAGCATCGGCACCCCAGGTAATACCGGCATTATTTACCAGGATGTCTACGGTTCCAAACTCCTTTACTGTTGCATCAATCAGGTTCTGGCAGTCTTCATCGATACTGGTATCACACTTAACCGGGAGGGCCTTTATCCCGGTTTCTGCCGTAATTCGCTCGCACAGGGCAACACAGCGTTCGACCTTGCGAGCAGCGACTACAACATTTGCTCCGGCTTCGGCCAGGCCGATCGACATCTGGGCACCAAGACCAATTGAACCGCCGGTGACGATTGCGACCTTACCTTTGAGGTTGAATAATTCGGTAGTCTTCAATGCGTTTAACCTCCCTAAATTGTAAATGTATTCGTTCAAATCTTAACACATCTGCTCTCTACTTCAAACCAGAAATGCGCCTGAATCAGTATGGGAGCCCCAACCTGGTTGGAACATCCCGGCGTTATTTTTCCTGCGCTCACTATTAATACTCATATCGGGAAAAAAGAGCCAGGCTCTGAAGCCTGGCCCGATCCCTGAATGCTTTTCCCCGATTAAGGCTTCAACAGGCGGCGCAACACCTTGCCGACTCCTGACATGGGGAAGGAATCAGTAAATTCGATGACCGCCGGGACCTTGTAGGAAGACATGTTCTGCTTGGCCCATGCCTGAATCTCCTCTGCGGTCGCGCTCTCCCCGGGTTTCAGGATGATGAAAGCCTTGATGACCTCGCCTTTATGAGGATCCGGCTTGGGGATAACTGCTGCCTGGGCAACTGCCGGGTGTTTGCAGAGCAGGAGTTCAACTTCTTCCGGAAATACCGAGAAACCGGAAACCTTGATCATCTCCTTGCGGCGACCCAAGAATGCCAGGTAGCCGTCTTCATCAAACCGGCCCACGTCACCGGTGAAGACCCAGCCGTCGATAAGGGTCTCAGCGGTTGCTTCCGGCTTGTTCCAGTAACCTACGAAGTTCGCAGGCCCTTTAACCGCAATTTCGCCCTCTTCACCAATGGGTAGTTCCTTGGTGTGATCGTCAAAGTCGAAAATCCGGATGTCGGTTTCGGCATTAGGAATTCCACATACTCCGTACTTAATCTTGTGCAGCGGAACAAAGGTATCAAAGGTGTGGGTTTCACTCAATCCGTAGGCGGCTTCCACCAGGATCCCTCCTTTGGTCACCTCCGCCCACTGTTTGGCAATCTCCTCGGTCAGAGTTATGCCAAAGGACATAGTCAGGGTAAGCCTCAAGCTGGAAAGGTCATACTTGCCGACGTTGGGATGACTCATAATTGCCACATTCATAGGCACAGTAGCAGTAAAACGGTTGATCCTGTATTTTTCAATTGCCATCATTGCTGTTTCGGGATCAAAGCCAACCAGCAGGACCACGGTAGCGCCCGTAAGGATAGGCGCGTCCACGCCAACCAGCATGCCGGCGATGTGAAAGATAGGAGCTATCGCCAGCACGATGCTATCTGAGTCAACAACCCGGACATTGGCATAAGCGGTAGCACTCTTGAACAGAGCTGCAAACTGGGTCAGCATGGCTCCTTTCGGCAGTCCGGTAGTGCCTCCGGTATACTGCAGCAGAGCCAGATCATCCAGTTCAACCTTCACATCCGGTGAGCGGTTGTCGCCATTGGCCAGGATGTCCATCAGGTCAGTAGTTCCTGGGATTGGCGACTTCTTAATCTTCATAACATCGGTGATCGGCAGGGTCGGTTCTTCCGGCAGGAAATCGTTCAGATTGCTGGTGATAACCCGTTTGACCGCAGTATTGGCCAGCACCTTCTGGGCCACCGGATAAAGGACATCCAGGGCTACCAGGGTTTCCGCCCCTGCGTCATTCAGTTCATACTCCAACTCCATCTCTTTAAACAGGGGAGAACAGGGAGCAATGACGGCCCCAATCTTCCAGGCTGCATAATGAGCTATGTGGTACTGCGGGCAGTTCAGCAGGAAGAGGGCAACCCGGTCACCCTTCTTTACCCCCTGCTGGAGGAGGTAGTTGGCCAGACAGTTACTGGTCTCATCCAGTTCGCGGTAGGTGATAGTGCGGCCATAAAAAATGATGGCAGGCTTGTCCGGGTGTTCCTGGGCACGCATTTTGAGGTACTCGGCCAGTGGAACCTTGCCTAATGGATACTGAGCTTCGGTTGGGACGCCGGGTGGCCAGCTTTTCAGAGAAATTTCCTTAATTGATTGCATGACGGACCCTCCTCTTGAGTTTGTTGGTTACTTACTGTTAAGTATAACAACATTATGCCAAATGATCTATCCTTTCCCCGGATGCATCGTGACTTTATAACACCGCTAATC
>LFRU01000099.1 GCA_001512495.1 Syntrophothermus sp. DTU052
AGATGTGAGGCGCCGGTCTGGGGCCCGGTTGGTCGTCATTGTTTCCAGAACCTCTTCTGTACAATCCTCATTCCAACATAACTGATAACGATTACTGCCGCCAGCAGAGCCAGGGTGGAATACAAATCCTCGGTATTTATCATATGGTTGCCCAAACCGGTGTAGATAAAAGCAGTAGGAATTTTACCAATTGCTGAGGCCAGGATAAAGATCCAGGCTGATATGCCTGAGATACCGGCGACAAAATTAATCAGCGGCGTGGGTATTACCGGAAATATGCGGGCAACAACAATACCCCAGAAGCCCAAAAAAGGGGTAACCTCCCGGAGGTCGTATTTGAACCAGCGCGTCAGTCTGTCATGCAGCCAGTCCCACCTGATCAAACGAACGGCGTAAAACGAAAAACAAGCTCCGGCCAAGGCCCCCGTCCAGGAAAGAAAGAAGCCCTCCCAAAAACCAAATATCATCCCCGCGGCACCCGCCAGGATAAAATAAGGAAAAACCGGGAGCGCTGCCTGAATAAAAAAGAGTATAAATGCCACTATGGGAGCAAGTACTCCAAAACTTCGAAGGTACTCAACCGCTGCGTGAATGTTGGTGAAATCCACTATCTTCGTGCCGTCCTCATTAGAAGATTATCCAGCCACTGCAGGGTAATCTGATCCCGCAACGGATGATGTTCGGTAAACCGGTGATCAGCTTCGGGCACAATGTGA
Source organism: Syntrophothermus sp. DTU052 (assembly GCA_001512495.1). Taxonomy (GTDB): domain Bacteria; phylum Bacillota; class Syntrophomonadia; order Syntrophomonadales; family DTU052; genus DTU052. Next base: position 717 of record LFRU01000099.1, read on the forward strand.
ACTTCAACCTCACCTAACGCCTGCTCGCCCAAAAACCTGGCATTTCGGGGATCAACATCGGTGTCCTTTTCTCCATGGATCACCAGCATGGGCTTGTTGCCGATCGCCCGCAGATACTCGGTAAAATTATGCTGCAGCAGATCTTGGGCAAAGCCAGGATTAAGAGTAAACGGTCCCTTTTCATCGGCCAGCTGCAGGGGTTCACCTGGCAGGAACAGTTCATGCGGCTTGACCTTAAAAAAGGTTTCGGTTAAAAACACCGGGGCCGACCAGAGTACCAAAGCTGTAACCCGCGGCTCCCGGGCCGCCGTCACCAGAACGGTACTACCGCCAAAGCTTCTTCCCAGCAAGATCAGCGGGCTCTTATCCCGATCAAGCACGTGTCCTATCACCGCTTGGAGGTCCCCGACCTGACGTGACAGGGTCATATCAGAGAAACTGCCCTCGCTCTCCCCGCTGCCGGCAAAATCAAAAGCGGTAAGACTACCCCCCAGAGCGGTAACCTTTTTCGCAAACCCATAAATTCGTCCCGAGTTTTCTTTGGCGCCGCGAAAGCCATGGGCTACCACCAGTTGAAAACGGGGCTTCCCGGCGGGAAGAAACAGCAGGCACGCCAGCCTGCTCCCCTCCTGGTTAGTTATATAGTATTTATCGCAGAACATCTGTCCCTCCTACATAGGCTTTTTGGGTTTCAACTGGTTGTCTGATTCATATCTAACCCGGTGACTGCAGATGTCGCAAACATAAATCATTTTGCGCCGTTCTTCCTCTTCCGCTTCTTCAAATCTTCGATAATCCTTGTGATCCCGGGGAACCTCAGCCTTTTTCCCACATAGCGCACACCTTGCTACAACCACACTTACTCCCCCCAGTTCCATTTAAGTTATTTTGATTAGACAGTCGCGGTTTGCCTAACCACAACAGTGTGGCTATCATGTACACCGGAACAAAAGCTTGTAACGATTACAAATACAGACATTGCAGATGTTCATGCTATCAGCGTACCGCAGTACAACTTAAGGAACAAAACCAAAGTCCCGGGGTGTTGCATGAAATTTGAAGCTATGGTATTCAACCTGAATCTACCCTACCGGTATAATACGGTCATTGTATCGCATGGCATTGGAAAAACTGCAGTTACGTTGGTCCCTCTGCGAGGCGAATCAATCAGTCACCGCGGGGGGAGCATTATTATCCGGTGTCGTACTCTCATCAATCTTTTTAATGTACAAGACCTGAGCGTAATTGAAGACCGCAGCAACCTCGCCATCGGCATCATAAAGATTGGTGGTCGTTTGCCCTCCTAAAAATACTGTGGTATCCTCCCCCAATGCCAGTCCTCTCATATAGCCTTGTATTCTCGTCCCGTCACGGAAAGCAATCTCCACCTTAACCAGAGGAGGCGGCTCCTGCTCTTCGCCTGACGGTGGCAGCTTCACTTCTGCGCATCCCCCTACAAGAAAAACAAGAATTACTATCCACGAAAGTACAAACGTCAGTCTTTTCTTCAAGTCAACCTCCTGAAATGCCTTCTGCCGGTTGCACGGTTTAATCGCCGCATTTTTTCGCGCCGCCGGAATTCGCCCCACTCCCGCAGCCGGCGGTTAACCAGGTAATGCACGCTGTCTTTGGTAAAATCCCCGTTGGGTTCCAGTTCACCGGCTTTCCTACCCATCAGTATTTCAATACCCTGATCCACGTTGTCGATGGCCCAGATATGAAAACTCCCTTCCCGCACCTTATCAATGATTTCCTCGTCGAGCATTAGATTATTAAGGTTGCGCCGGGGAATGATGACTCCCTGTTCACCGGTTAGGCCTTTCGCCTTACATACCCGGTAAAACCCGGATATTTTAGGGTTTACCCCGCCTATTGGCTGTATCTCTCCATTCTGGTTAACGGAACCTGTTACCGCTATTCCCTGCTTGATGGGGACTCCGGCCAGGCTGGATATTATTGCAAATAATTCGGCACTGGAAGCGCTATCCCCTTCTATTCCTTCATAAGTCTGTTCAAAGGTTACACTGGCCGACAATGATAAAGGTTTATCCTGCGCATACTTGGCACCCAGATAGCCGCTAAGAGTCAAAACCCCTTTGGTGTGAATGGTACCGCTCATGCGCACCTCCCGTTCAATATTTACTACCCCTTTTTCCCCCATAAAGGTTTTGGCGGTAATCCGGGAAGGTTTGCCGAACACATGATCACCTATGGAATAAACCGCCAGTCCATTAATTTCGCCAACCCGTTCACCGGTCACCTCAATCATTATCGTACCGTCTTCGATAGCTTCTATTACCTTGGTTTCCAGCATGTTGGAGCGATAGACCTTCTCCCTAATGGCCTGCTCCACATCTTCAGCTTCAACCAGTTGGTGATGGTTGTACCTGGCCCAGGTAGCTGCTTCCAGGATGATGTCACGTATACGGTTGAAGGTGATGCTCAGTTTTCGCTGATCATCCGCCAGCCAGGTACCGTAATCAATCACCCTGGCTACTGCCTTATTGGTAAAATGAGGCAGGTTTTCCCGGCGGCACATGGTGGCGATGAACGAACAATACTGCCTGATATAGTCCGTATCGCGGTTAATCTCAGTATCAAATTCCACCTTGATCTTGAAAAGTTTACCAAAGTCCTCGTCATAAACCCGCAGCAGATAATAGACAAACGGCTCGCCGATGATGATAATCTTAACATCAATGGGGATCGGCTCGGGCTGTAAAGTCTCTGCGCCGCCGAGACTGAGTGACTTGTACATACTTTCAATGGCCAGTTCCCGGTTCTTGAGCACTCGCTTCAGGGTTTCCCAAACCATAAAATTCCGAATGAGATCATTAAAGTTGAGGATCAGGTAGCCTCCATTGGCGTGGTGGATAGCGCCGCCCCGGATTTTCGTGAAATCGGTGGAAAGAACCCCGAATTCTCCTTCGTATTCAA
>LFRU01000044.1 GCA_001512495.1 Syntrophothermus sp. DTU052
GCCAATTAAACCATTTGTTACGCCGGATCTCCCAGATTTAAGTTGAGAAAAGCGTTCCCCGGCCAATTATCCCGAACCCGCGAATAACGGTATTTTTCAATTAATTGGTCTCCCGATAAAAAACAGGCCTTCTGCCGAAAAGGCCTGTTTTCAAAATTAGTTCTGCCTGAGTTCGGAAATAAGCTTTCTTCAAAGGGCATAGTTGATTAAGTTAAGACTTAATCATTTTAAAGATCGCTTGAGAATTTTTCCGGCGGCTGTCCGGGGAAAGTCCTCTACAAATTGGACGCTCTTCGGGACTTTATATGGAGATAATCTTTCCCGGCAAAATGAGATAATCTCCTCCTCGGTTACTTCGAAGCCTGGTTTCGTTTTGATCACCGCTTTGACTACTTCGCCCTGGCGTTCATCAGGGATTCCTATGACTGCAGCTTCCATCACACTGGGGTGCTGATAAATAACGTTTTCTACTTCAGTAGGATAGACATTGAATCCGGCAACGATAATCAACTCTTTAAGACGGTCAACAAACTGTAAAACACCTTCTTCGGTCATGCGAACCAGATCTCCAGTGTGTAACCATCCATCGCGAAAAGAATTGGCAGTATCTTCGGGTTTATTCCAGTACCCCGGGCTTACGGTCGGGCCTTTAATAAGCAGTTCGCCGGTTTCGCCGATAGGGACATCTTCACCGGTAGCCGGGTCAGTAATTCTTACGTCGGTTCCAATGAAGGGCATCCCCATACCAGGCAAGGTCTGTCCGTACAGTCTATTAATGATTACTCCCGACGTGGTTTCGGTAAGACCATAACCTTCCGCCACATTGCCTCCAGAAACTTTCTTGAACACATTGACAACCTTTTCCGGAACCGGAGCACCTCCAACAATCCAGTGCCTTACGCAGCTTAAGTCGTATTGTTCAAGCTGAGGATGTTGTGCCAGTACAGTAAGTATGGTGGGTACTGCCCGGAAACAGGTACAGCGCTGATGGTGGATTATCTTTAGAGCCTCATCCGGATGAAACCTGACCATGATAACAACCTTGCCTCCAAGGGATATGGGCAAGACTACAGTTTGGAACATGGCATAATTGTGTGACAAGGGCAGATTTACCGGATAGACTTCTTCACCTTCCACGGTCTTATAATCTAATACTTTTGCTCCGGTAACATATGATGTTATATTATAATGTGTGATCATAACTCCCTTTGGAATACCGGTGGTGCCGCTGGTATACTGTAGGACCGCCAATTCTTCCCGCGGATTGATTTTGACAGGCTCAAACCGGGAAGGCTGATTCAACAGTTTAACAAACTCGACGATATAGTCGGTCTTCGGTAACGGCTGCAGCTCAGGTAAACCAAAGGGAGGACAAGGAAACGGGTTTCGAGGCAAATAATCATACAGAGAACCGGCAACAACAAATTTTAATTGGCTCTGATCAAAGATCTGCTGCACCTTGCTTACTAAAAAGTCAAGTGTAATAATTCCTGTTGCTCCGGAATCATTGGCAATGGTTAACAATTCCGTTGCTGAAGACATGGGCCCTACCTGGACTACAATCGCGCCCAGCTTCATTAAAGCAAAGAAAGCCATTACATATTGCGGACAGTTATCCATATGAATGACTACCCGGTCACCTTTTTCAACCCCTATTTCTTTTAACCCGTTGGCCAGCTTATTGGTCACGGCTTCCAATTCAGCGTAGGTGAATTCTGCTCCATAATAGTACACAGCGATATTATTCGGGTACTTGCGGAAAGAATCAACCAGGTAGCTGTAAACCGGCACTTCAGGTAATTCATACTCCCGGGGGACCAAGGGATCAATAGCCTCCAACCATGGTCTGGAATCATAAATGCCCATTTATTTCACTCCAATCTTTATTTGTCATCGCGCAAATAATTAACCAGCACTACCAATTTTGAAAAGCGGAACGTTCCCTAATCCCATTCATGCCTTAGCCTGGTTAAGCTTATCCAATACTGCTTCCGCCTCAGCCACGGTGCGCTCAACAAGCTCCTTAACACTGGGAACGTCATTAATGCCGCCCACGTTCTGACCGGCAAATAGTATGCCTTCATCAACATCACCTTTGCTGATCGCCATTAAATGCCTGCGGGTGCCCACCGCCTGCCGCGCCATGATCCAAGGCATATAACCTTCGTCCTCTTTGCCCAGCATCTTGAAGCTCATAGCAAGGAAGGCCGGATAGGAAAGATTCATCTGTTCTTTAACCTCTTTGGCGCCTTTGAAGGCCTCGAACAGGGGGAATCCCTTCTGCATCATTTGCTGCGCAGCTTTGGTCTTTAGAACCCTGCCCTTCATGCCGTCGAATACATGGCTGTAAAGGGTATCCTGTTCCGATGCGTTCACTATAAGCTGCTTAAAATTGTCATGGACGTTGCATTCTTTGGTGACAATAAATCTGGTTCCCATCGAAATGCCGTCTGCTCCCAAGGCCAGCGCTGCCGCCAGACCGCGCCCGTCATAAAAACCTCCGGCTGCAATCAGCGGGATGTCAACCTGACTGGCGACCACGGGAATGAGGACCAAAGAGGTGGCCGCATCGCCGTGAGCGGCTGCTTCGTGACCGGTGACTACCAGAGCATCACAGCCAAGCTTGGCCGCATTAGCTGCATGCTTCGCTATGGCAATGGTGCCTACTACCGTACCGCCATAGTCATGCACCTGGTCAATAAACCAGGGTTTACCCAGAGAATAGTTGATGACCGGAACTTTCTCCTCGATAGCCACCTGGATGTTCTCTTTGGCATTGGCACCGATCAGAATCTGGTTGATGCCAAACGGTTTATCCGTCAGCTCCCGTGTTTCCCTGATCAGCTTGCGGGTTTCTTCGGGTGCGCAGCGTGCAACCGCCAGTATACCCAGGCCACCGGCATTGCTTACTGCAGCAACCAGGTCCGGTTCTGTGATCCAGTTCATGCCCGCCAGCATGATGGGGTGCTCTATCCCAAAAAGCTCGGTCATGCGTGTTTTCAACATAAATGACTCTCCCTCCGCTCCCGTTTATTCAATACCCTTACTATTATAACAACAAGTATGAATTGGATCGAATAAGCCGTTAAAATATTGCATGTTTTCCGTAGGATGCGCAGCCGTCGGAATGCTTGATTTCTCCGCACATCCGTTTATGGCTCGGGATGAGCTTACCTTCTCTGTGCCAATAAACCGGTTAAATTCATGGAGGAAAGCTTCTTATGACCGGGTACATCTTACATCAGTTCCGAATGAACCCCGGTTATGGTGATGGAACCGAGGCTGTTAACCGGGCACTCATGTTTTTGTGACCAGGTCACTGATGAGATTTTCTCTATCAGTAGAATTAGGGCATAAACCAGAATTAATTATCCTGACTGGAAAGGGGTTCAGAAAATGCGTGCATTAACTATCACCAGAGATAACTTTGAGAGCGAAGTCATCAAATCCGACCAACCCGTATTATTGGACTTTTGGGCGGAGTGGTGCGGACCTTGCCGAATCCTGAGTCCGGTTCTTGACGAGGTGGCCCGGGAAGCACCACACTCCAAGATTGGCAAAGTCAACGTTGATGAACAGCCTGAACTGGCGGCCGCTTTTGGTATCAGGAGCATCCCGACCCTGGCGGTGGTAAAGGACGGCCGGGTGGTGCAAACAAAAGTTGGTGTTCAATCAAAGGCATCGATTCTGGCTATGCTTAATCAGTGAAGGCAGGAGTTTGAAAGCCGATAATGATATACTCTTCCCAGGGAGACTGGGGAGGGTATATCATGCTGGAGCACAAAAAATTTTTGGGCGATGTCCTGCCTTTCTGGGACAGACTAAACCCCGGTGAGCAGGAGATGCTGGCCGCCGGCACCGTAACCAGGCATTACCGCCAGGGGGAAAACGTTCACGGCGGGGAAAATGACTGCGCAGGGGTAGTGGTGGTCAAAAGTGGGGGACTGCGTTCTTATATCCTTTCTGAAGATGGCCGGGAAATCACCCTTTACCGGCTTTTCAGCGGAGATATCTGCATAATGTCCGCCTCCTGTGTCATTAACAGCATCACCTTTGACGTGCATATTGACGCCGAAATTGACAGCGAACTTGTAATCATTAATAATGAAGTCTTTGCCAAACTGGCGGAGGAAAATGTTTATGTAGAAAACTTTTCCCTGAAAGAAGCGGCGGGCAGGTTCTCCGACGTAATGTGGACCATAGAACAGATACTCTTCATGAGCATGGATAAACGCCTGGCCGGGTTCCTGCTGGATGAAGCCGCCCGAACCAAGAGCGATTCAATCCCGCTTACTCACGACCAGATTGCCCGGTATATCGGTTCGGCGAGAGAGGTGGTTTCCCGGATGTTAAGATACTTCGTCGGTGAAGGCCTGGTGGAACAATACCGCGGCGGGGTTAAAATCGTTGACAAAAAGCGGCTGCGGACAATGGTCTAGGAGCAACTATTCGAGATTGTTGGATTACATGAGCAAAAGAAGGCTCAAAGCCATTACCGCCATTCCGAGAATCAGACCCAGAATAGACAGATGGTGCTCTCCGTACTCCCGGGCAGCGGGGAGCAGTTCATCCAGACTGATATATACCATTATTCCTGCGACGGCAGCAAAAATGAAACCGAACATGGCATCACTCAAAAACCTGATAAGAAAGAAATACCCTATAAGGGCCCCTGCCGGTTCGGACAGGCCTGACAAAAACGACAATCTGAACGCCTTTTTTCTGCTGCCGGTGGCATAGAATACCGGTACTGCAACCGCAATACCTTCGGGGATATTATGGATGGCGATGGCCAAAGCTACCGCTATTCCCAGGTTGGGGTCGCCAAGGGCTGCAACGAATGCTGCTATTCCCTCGGGGAAGTTATGAATTGCTACAGCAAATGCCGTAAACAGTCCCATTCTCATTAAGTTTGCCTTATGGGATTCGTTTGTTCCGTCCATTTCCTCCACGGTATGGACTTCGTGCGGGTTTTCGCTGGAAGGTATCAATTTGTCAATAACTGCAATCAGCAATATGCCAAAAAAGAAGGCGCCTACTGCAGCCCATGCTCCAGCCCTCTCTCCAAGGACCGCCATTAGAGATGCTCTGCCTTCCACCAGAATTTCTACGAAGGACACATAAAGCATGATCCCGGCTGAAAAACCCAGGGCTATGGACAAGAACTTGGTGCCGGTTTTCCTGGTGAGCAGTGCCAGCAAACTGCCGATTCCCGTGGCCAGACCTGCAAAAAGCGTTAAAGAAAACGCTAGCAAAACGTTGGCAGAATCCAAACAAATCTTCCTTCCATAATGGAATGCATTATTGTCTCAACCTTAATGCCATAAATCTGCAGATTAAGGACAAAGCCATAAATTACCTGACAAGGAATGATAACAACTCTGATAATACCCTTTTATTCTATACAATTCAAACGCAAGCCGCATTCCTGCGTTTGTTTTGTGCTCCCGGCACTGGGTAGTATGGTAGGTGAAAGCCAATCTCCGCAATAATAAAACAAACCTTCAATAAATCGACAGGAATTAACCGTTACTCTGCACAGGGGAAATGGGAAGCCGGTCAGGATAGCGCCCGGGGGTTAGTCCGTGGTGTAATCCTGGCAGGAGAACAGAAGTGAGGAACCAAGTTGCCATCGATAGATTGGGGAAGCAAAGAGAAGGTCTTCTCCTGCTTCCCCGGGGGCTTCAACTCTGGATCTGCATCTCTACCACGCTGCCGCCGGCGTATAATTGCCGCAGTCTGGGTTTTTCAATTTTACCGGTCGGATTACGCGGCACTTTATCAAATATGATTTTCCGCGGTCGTTTGTAACGCGGCAGAGCAGAACAGAAGGACTTTATGTCTTCTTCGCTGCATTCATGACCCGGTTTCAACTCGATAATAGCGGCCGCTATCTCGCCCAGACGCGGATCCGGCACTCCAATAACAGCCACATCTTTAATGGAGCCATGAGCGCGAAGGAAATCTTCGACCTGAACCGGATATATATTCTCTCCACCACTGATGATAACGTCTTTTTTACGGTCCACCAGGAAAATGAATCCATCTTCATCCATACGAGCCATATCCCCGGTAAAAAGCCACCCGTCCCGGAGTGCAGCCGCGGTGGCCTCCGGGTCGTTGAAGTAACACTGCATTAAACCGGGTCCGGATACA
>LFRU01000046.1 GCA_001512495.1 Syntrophothermus sp. DTU052
CCTTCAATGATGCCGTAGGCTCCGTTTTTGAATTTGATTAGGGCAATTCCTAAGTCTTCGGCTTCAATGTAATCATGGTTCAAACGGTCGGTGTAAGCGAAGACTTCAAAGACCTCATCACCCATCATCCAGCGCAGGAGATCTATGTTATGTATGCACTGGTTCATGAGGGCTCCGCCGTCCTGCTCCCAGGTGCCGCGCCAGGCCGCTTGCTTGTAGTAAGTGGGCCCGCGGTTCCAGCGGATGTGAGCTGTACCGTGAAACAGTTTGCCAAAGCGCCCAGCTTCAACGGCTTCCCGGATCTTCTGTATGGATTTATTGAACCGGTTCTGGTGACAGGCTGAAACCTTAACGCCTTTTCGTTCCGCGGCGGCAATAATAGCGTCAGCGTCTTCCAGAGACAGAGCGATGGGTTTTTCAATAATCACATGAATGCCTTTTTCAATGCAGTCCAGGGCGATAGCAGCGTGTTTGCCGCTTTCGGTAGCGATGGCAACGAGATCGATGTCTTCCTTTGCCAACATTTCTTTGTAGTCAATGTATTTTTTTATATTTCCGGGCAACCCGCATTTTAGAATTTTATCTTCCATGCAGGCGGGAATAAGATCACACAGGGCGATGATGTTAAGATTATTCTCTTTGGCGGCCATGATGTGGTTCGGGGAAATGCGGCCGCAACCGATTATCGCATAATTTAGCACTCGTTTCGCTCCTTACAATAATTCGATATTATCACGGTTCTTTATGTTCTTCATGGCATTCTTGGTGTCAAAAATGGCCTTGGCGTTTTTCTGCACCAATTCGTAGTCCACCTTCGTGTGGGCAGTGGTGATGACGACCAGATCGGCCGACTGAATCTTTTCGACACTAAGTTCCGTTAGACCTTTAATGGTCTTTCCTTTTTCCGTAAACTCGGTGATATAAGGATCGTAATATTCAACATGGGCCCCGGTTTTATGAAACTCCTCGATAACCCGAATAGCCGGGCTCTCCCGGTAATCATCTATGTCCTGCTTGTAGGCAACACCCAGAATAAGTATTTGCGCACCGTTTAAGGCTTTCCTGAAGCGGTTTAGGATCTTGGCGGCCCGTTCCACCGTATATTCGGGCATTCTATCGTTTATCATCATAGAAGCTTCGATCATGGAAGTATGGAAGCCGTATTCCCTGGCTTTCCAGGAAAGGTAGTAGGGGTCCAGGGGGATACAGTGCCCGCCCAGCCCGGGCCCGGGGTAGAAGGGGGTAAAGCCGAAGGGTTTCGTTTTGGCTGCTTCGATAACCTCCCAGATGTTGATGTCCATTTTATGGCAGAGGATGGCCAATTCATTGACGAGGCCTATGTTGACATTTCGGTATGTATTCTCCAGGATTTTCTCCATTTCTGCTACTTTGGGAGAACTGGCTTCAAACACCTCGCTCTCCAGGACATTGCGGTACATGGCAGCGATGACTTCAGTAGCGTCGCGACCAACCCCGCCTACTACCTTGGGGGTGTTTTTGGTCTGGTAGATCAGGTTCCCGGGATCGACCCGCTCCGGGGAAAACGCCAGGTAGAAGTCTTCCCCGCATTTTAGTCTGGAGCCCTCTTCCAGTATGGGAAGAAGGAGTTCCTCGGTTGTGCCGGGATACGTGGTGGACTCCAGGACTACCATGCTGCCCCGTTTTAGGTATTTGGCCACTTCCATGGCGCTGTTGCGCACGTAACTGATGTCGGGCTGCTGGTAAGCATCCAGCGGTGTGGGCACGCAAATGGCAATAAAATCTACGTCTTTGATAAATGAGTAATCAGTCGTGGCTGAGAGCATTCCGTTTGCGACCAGTTCACTCAGCTCAGCGTCAACCACATCACCAATGTAGTTGATTCCCTGGTTGACCATTTCCACCTTGTGCGGCTGTATATCAAAGCCGATGGTCTTATATCCGGCTTTGGCTTTTTCCACGGCCAAGGGGAGCCCCACATAGCCCAGTCCTATAACTCCAACAATGATCTCTTTTGCTTCTATTCGCTTAAGCAGCATTTCTTTAATCGATATTGTCTTCTCCATTTCAACCTTCTTCCTGTAAATGCCGTTTCTTTATGTTGTCGGACAATATTTCAAGCGTTAGTCTGATTATTTCTGCAAAATATGCGGCTTTTCCTCCCTGAATTCCGGTGCCAGATCTTATGCATACCCTCTAGCCTGGCCTCCGCCACAAGAAAACCAGGGAGAGAGGCGGCTGGCAGGGCAATTTCAATTGGGTCTACGGGGGAAACTATGATAGGCATATCACCTGGCAAGCTTTTGCCCCCGGCCGGGAATACTAAACCTGGGTGATGTGTATGCGAATTGATTATCGCCGACTAACTGCAGTTGTACTGGTAATCATTTTGTCTTTCGGTAGCCTGAGCTGCGGGAGCAATTCTCCTCAGCAGAAACCGGCCGAGACGGAGAAAAGCGAGAAACCGCCGTCAGAGCTGGAGAGGATGAGAAAGACGTTGGCCGAGTTGGGAACCATGCTGGAGAAACGCCGTTCTCGGCAGGTGGAAATCGCGCTGGTTCAGGATGAAAAACAGGATGTACAGGGAAGCGCGCAGCAGGACACCCAATCTCAAGAAGGCCGGGGTTCCCAAAACCAGCAGGGCGAGCCGGGAGCGCAGAACCAGCGGACAGCAACCGGTAGCCGAGAGTGGAAGGAAGAAATGGAACTGGTGCGCAGCCTGCACCGTGATTGGAACAGTCTGGAACCGGAAGCAATAACAAAGGGGATGACCTCCACCACCCAGGCGGCCTTGGAGGAGAACCTCGCCCGCCTGACCCGGGCGGTGGAAAGCCGACAGGCCCTGGAGGCTCAGTTGGCGGCCAACCAGGTTTATCGTTATTATATTGAAGTGGCGGCCCGGTTTAAAACCAAGATCCCGCC
>LFRU01000088.1 GCA_001512495.1 Syntrophothermus sp. DTU052
AAGACCATATATGAGATGGGAACAGTTTTCACCAGGGAGGCGGCGGTATTCGCGCTTCTGACCCCGTCGCGGCGCATAACCGTGGGGAAGCTGGGATTGCCGTCTTTCAAGGCGATGATTTCACCATCGATGATTACCGGGTGTTTAACCAACTGCCGCAAGGACTGCAATTCAGGATACTGCCGAGTTCGGTCATGCAAACGCCTGTTTTGCAGGGTCACTTCCGCACCGTTAAAGAAGGCGAGAACTCGCACACCGTCCCATTTAACCTGAAAGATGTGGTCTTCGCTGTCAAAGGCCTTTTCACACTTCACCGGTTCCATGGGTGGAATTGGGGGTGAGGGAAAGCCCGGGCTCACGTTCCCACCCCGGTCTTGGCAGTACGTTTTCTCTTGCGCGGTTTTTCCGTCATCTTTACGCTCTGTTTTAGTGCTTCCATCAGGTCAACCACATTGGCGGCGGGTGCCTCGGGGGAGACCTCTACTTCCTGTCCGGCGATCTTGGCTTCGATCATCTCGCGCAGGGCCTGACGGTAACGGTTCTGATACTGGTCCGGATCAAAATCGGTGGTAAGGTTCTCAATGAGGCTGATGGCCATCTTGGACTCATTCTCATGGATCTGGATATTGTCGCCCGGGAGCTCCAGTCCGGCGTAGGAACGGACCTCATCCGGGAAAAACATGGTTTCCATCACCAAGACCCGGTCCTTGACACGCACAGCGGCCAAACTCTCCTTGGTTCTTATTACCACCCGGGCAATAGCTATTTTGCCGGTTGCTTCCATAGCCTGTAACAGCAATAAGTAAGGTTTGCTGCCCCCGTCCCCCGGCTCCAGGTAATAGGATTTATCAAAATACAGGGGATCAACCTGGTTCAAGTCCACAAAGTTGAGGATCTCCACCGACCGTGTTGATGGCAACGGGATACGAGCGAAGTCCTCCTCGTTCAGCACCACAAAGCGGCCTTTCTGGTACTCATAGCCGTAGACGATTTCACTGTTGTCGAGGTCTTTATTGCAGGTAGGACAGCGCTTCTGATACTGGACCGGGGTCATGCACGCTTGGTGCAGGTAACGGAATTTTACGTCCTTTTTCTCAGTGGCCACGTACAGCTTGACCGGAATACTGACCAGGCCGAAGCCGAGAAAACCTGTCCATAGAGAGCGCATATTTTACCACTCCTTGCGACTATAGCTTTCGTGGAAGATAATACAGTGATAAAACCTCGGAATCGATCACGGCCTCATCCCTGTATTCGTACCGGTTCAGCCGGGAAATCGCGGCAACCGGTCTGCCTTTGACATCCTGTGTGCCGACGAAATTGCGTGATGATGTCTTATCCCTGCCCGAGTTGTTTACAACTGATTAATGATCTGCTGCATCTGTTTGACACTTGCTTCCGCCTGAGATGCAGTATGAGTAAGGATGTTTTTGATCTGGACATCATCAGTTCGGCTGGCCGCCTGCCTCATGCATGAGGCCGAGGTCTGCATATTTCGAAGTGACTGCTCGACCAGCTGTTTGGCATCCATATCATCACCTCCTTATGCATATCATCGGTTTCGGCATCCGGGATTATGCAGCCATGAAGTCCGCCAATAATACCGTTATAATATAGAAAAGGAGGCGAACCGGTGAAAAACAAGTACATCCTGGAGCACGTCGGTTACACGGCTACAGACCCTAACACAGGCGTGAGCCGTGAAATTCTTCGCGATATCAACCTGACCATTCCAGCAGGAAAGATTCTGACCATCACCGGTCCGTCCGGATCGGGCAAGAGCAGCCTGCTCATGCTTTTGAATCTGATGCGGGATGCAACAACCGGCCGCATCCTCCTGGATGCGGAGGATATAAGGCGTCTGGATGTGCTCGAACTCAGGCGAAGAGTGGGAATTGTATTCCAGAAGCCCTATTTATTCAAAGGATCTGTAGAGTACAATATTCTGTTGGGGCCGAGGCTGCGAGGGATTAATCCCGGCTTTTCGCCTGGTCAGTTGTTGGAACAGGTCGGTCTGTCTCCGTCCATTCTGCAGCAAGAGGCCACCAGCCTGTCCGGGGGTGAGCAGCAACGGGTAACACTGGCCCGGACCCTGGCCAACAGCCCGGAGGTCCTCCTGCTGGATGAGGTTACTGCCTCTCTGGACAGCAATTCGGCTCGTTTTATCGAAGACCTGGTCCGGGAGTTATGCCGGGAACATGGATTAACGGTGGTCTGGGTTACTCACGACCCGGAGCAGGTCGAACGGGTGGGGGATAATAACGTGATGCTGGTTGAGGGAAGATTGCTCGTTGGGAGAATCGTCGTATGACCTACTTTTCCTTATTATTGGCCTTATCATTCGTTCTGGTAGCGGTGATAATCTCGTTTAAAGAAAACCTGGGTCTGGAACGGGATCTCCTGATCGGAACCGTACGCGCTTTTGTGCAATTAATGGTCGTAGGATATGTGCTGGAATTCATATTTGCTTTGGAAAAATGGCCGTACATAGTTGCAATGCTTGTATTTATGGTCCTGGTCGCCGCCCGCAACGCGGAGAAGCGAGGGCGTGGGATACGTAATGTTTTCCCGATTCTGCTCCTGGCTATAGGGGCAGGTGAGCTGGTGACAATGGGAATGCTGCTGGGACTGCGGATCATCCCTTTCCAGCCGCAATATGTTATCCCCATCAGCGGGATGATAATCGGCAATTCCATGGTGGCTTCGGCTCTTACTCTGAACCGCATCAAGGCCGAGTTGGAAAACCGCCGCGAAGAGATTCAGGTCCTTTTGGGGCTGGGAGCGACGGCCCGACAGGCATCAGGAACCTCGCTGCAGGCGGCTGTAAAGTCGGCGATGATCCCTACTATTGATTCCATGAAGACCGTGGGACTGGTGCAGTTGCCGGGAATGATGACCGGACTCATAATTGGCGGTGCCACCCCGGTCGAGGCTGTAAAATACCAGATTCTGGTGTTGTTCATGCTGACAACTGCAGTATCCTTAACCGCCATGACGGTCGGCTTTTTCGCGTATCGCAAGTTCTTCACCGAGAGGCATCAGTTGGTTCTTTAGTAAAAAGATGTCAGCAGCACTAGACCGGGTGAATGCCAAGAGCGCAAGAGTACTCGGATAATGCATACTCACAGATTCGCCATCTGGCGAGTGAGCAAAATTTTGCGTATTATAAGTGCCAAGCATATTCGCCATCTTGCGGCTCGCTCCGAAACTCCTCGCCTACACCCCCGCAACTCGTTTTTCTTTGGGCGGGACAGCCG
>LFRU01000077.1 GCA_001512495.1 Syntrophothermus sp. DTU052
GTGGGACAAGGGCTTTCAGACACAGGGTTTAAAATGACCTCACCCCGCAAGGGGACGGAAACTTTTTCATTTGTCTTCCTCCTTTTCTTGCCCGGCGGCGTTTAAAATGACCTCACCCCGCAAGGGGACGGAAACGCGACGGGGAAATGTCCAGGTAGCCGTTTGCCCCGTAGGCTGTTTAAAATGACCTCACCCCGCAAGGGGACGGAAACTCACAATTCCCGCCGAAACGCCGGGACGACATACGTTTAAAATGACCTCACCCCGCAAGGGGACGGAAACAATCGGGGTTTACGAGGAGTGAGGCATACTTTGTGAAAAGTTTAAAATGACCTCACCCCGCAAGGGGACGGAAACTTTCCCTCCTTTCAAACTATCTCCCAGGAACGTCCGTTTAAAATGACCTCACCCCGCAAGGGGACGGAAACAACCGTATTCGGAAAAGTCCGGTGGAGGCAGTTCTTCGTTTAAAATGACCTCACCCCGCAAGGGGACGGAAACTCTCGTTCACATTTCAGAACATATCAAGTAACAGTTTAAAATGACCTCACCCCGCAAGGGGACGGAAACCCATCTGCTGTAGGTTGTAAAGCAGGAAGTTAAAGCTTGTTTAAAATGACCTCACCCCGCAAGGGGACGGAAACGTATACTCGGCATTGGGCTGGTTCTTTGTGATATTAGGCGAGTTTAAAATGACCTCACCCCGCAAGGGGACGGAAACACCATCGTATAAGGTGCTGTGATCTACGCAATAAGAGACGTTTAAAATGACCTCACCCCGCAAGGGGACGGAAACGGCAGTCACGCCCTCTTCTTTGACCCAGTATGTTTCTTCGTTTAAAATGACCTCACCCCGCAAGGGGACGGAAACCTGTTTGCAGGTATGACTACAAAATACTTAGAGAAATTGTTTAAAATGACCTCACCCCGCAAGGGGACTTATCCATCCTTGCCCGCCCCACTCAGAGAAAAAGCCTCTCAATTCCCAAATATCGACAGTCATTACGGAAAAAAGACAAAGGATTTTGGTTGCGAAAAATGGAATATCGTGGGAGGAAGTGTTTTTAAACAAATTTCCCACGAAAGAGGGGTATCGATGGATGACAAACTGTTTAAGTTAACTGTTGGCGCCTTACTGCATGATCTGGGCAAGGTTGTCTATCGGGCGCGACATCTTGATTCACGAGCCCACCCGTTATCAGGACAAGCTCTGGTCAGCCAGTATCTAAATGACCCGGATGTTAACGAAATAATCCTCTACCACCATGCCAAAGATCTGCGAAAAGCCAATGTTTCAGATGATTCCTTAGCCTATATCGTGTATTTTGCGGACAACATCGCGGCAGGTGTTGATCGAAGGGAAGTGGAGGGCGAATACCCATCGGGGTTTGACCCGGGGTTACCGCTCGCTTCGGTGTTTAACCTCTTGAACAACAATGAGACCCATCTAAATCACCGCCTTTCAGGAGCCGAAGAGATTAATCTGCCAAGCGACATAAAACAGATTGATCCCGGATCTTATAACCGGTTGGTGCAGGACTTGAAAACAGGACTTGCGGCTATCAACTGGAGAGCAGAGTATCTCAATTCAATACTTGAACTGTTGGAGGCCCATCTCAGCTATGTGCCATCATCGACCTTTATAGGCGAAGTGGCCGACATATCTCTGTACGACCACCAGCGCCTGACAGCCACACTGGCATCAAGCGTATACCTATACCTCCTTGCTAATGGCCGACAAAACTTTAAGGACGAGCTGCTGGTTAATGAGGCAAAATTCCGCCAGGAAAAAGCCTTTCTGATGTTCAGTTGCGATATATCGGGGATTCAATCATTTATCTACACTATTTCTTCCAAAGGCGCGCTGAAAGCACTTCGAGCTCGTTCTTTTTATTTGGAAATACTGCTGGAGCACATCGTGGATACCCTTTTGTCCGCAGTAAACCTGTCTCGGGCGAATCTCATCTATACCGGTGGCGGTCATGCTCAAATCCTGCTGCCTAATACCAGTGAGGTAGTGGACAAATTCAAAAATATACTGGGGAACATCAACCGCTGGTTTATGGACAACATGGGGATCGGACTTTTCTTAGCCCATGCCTTCCAGGAGTGCAGCGGTAATGACCTTATGAATCTGCCTCGTGAGCAGAACCCTTACCAAAGCATTTTACGCAGCCTGTCACAACAATTGGAGGAACACAAGCTCAGACGCTACGGAGCAGATGATATCCGCCGCCTGAATAACGGCGGATATGAGAACAGCGGGCGGGAATGCACCAACTGCGGAAGTATTAGCCAGTTGCTTGGCCAGGATGAAAACACCATTTGCCAGTTCTGTAGCTCTATGCAGCAATTCTCCCGCGAGATAATCAAAGAGAATACACTCTTGATTTCATCAAAGGTAAGGTTAGATCCGTACGTGAATGTTACGCTCCCGGCGGGAGACGGAAAAGACTGCTTCCTTGCTGCTGTTCCGGAAGCCGAAGTGAGCCAACTCCTGATTAAACGTCCTGGTGAAATAAAATCAATTTACGCAAAAAACAAGATGTATACCGGTTACAGCTACAGCACTCGACTGTGGATGGGTGACTACTTCTATGATATCGACGGAGATATGCCAACATTTGAACAACTAGCGGAGCGGAAGGACGCCATAGAACGAATCGCCGTTCTACGAGCCGATGTAGATAATCTTGGGGCCGCATTTGTCAACGGTTTCGTAAGAGAAAAAGAAAACGACGAGGTTGAACGGAACCGCTATGTTACCTTGTCGCGTTTCGCGACGCTGTCCCGCCAGTTGTCAATGTTCTTCAAGTTCCATATAAAAGCACTGCTGAAGGGAGAATTGTCGGCTATAGAAGCGTTTTCACTGCGACCGCTTCCTTCTGAAGGAAAGAAGAAGGCAGTTATCGTTTATTCCGGCGGTGATGACATGTTCATTATTGGAGCCTGGGATCAGGTGATCGAATTCGCAGTGGAACTGCGCCATGCATTTCGCCTCTACAGTGCCGGCTCCCTTACTTTCTCAGCCGGAATTGGACTGTACCCCGGCAAATACCCGGTTAGCAGAATGGCAGAGGAGGTTGCCGATTTGGAGAGCGCTGCAAAGAGGATCGACGATGCCAAAGATGGCTTGGCCCTGTTTGGGCGTATGATGGGCCAGAACCGGGAAGGCGAAACGAGCTTTCAGGTTACTCACCTTTACAAGTGGGATGTATTCCAGGAGCGGGTGGTAGGCCAAAAACTTCGTATGTTACAGGGGTACTTCCAGAGCGCTACCGGTCGCGATCAGGCTGCGGGCAACTCCTTCCTCTACAACTTGTATAAATACCTGGTAGGAGCCCAGCATGACCGGATCAATATTGCCCGGTATGCTTACCTGTTGGGACGTATGACCCCACACGAAGACGCTTCCCAGGAAGAGAAAGAAAGCTACCGCCAGTTTTCCGATTCAATGTACAAGTGGGCTCTCGATAAACAGGACCGGCAGGAACTGCTGACGGCTATAAATATTTACGCTTACCTGAACCGTAAGCGAGAGGAGGAATAATGATGGGCAATGGCAAGAAAAATCCGATGAAAGATTCTAAAGAGCTGGGCGCAGCTTCGGGCATGAATCCTGACCAGAAACCTCATAAGGAATCAAGATCTCAAGTACCGGTTAACACAAATAATATTGGGCCGGAACCGGCTTTTCTTAAGCCCGGGGCTGACTATGTCAGTGTGGCAGAAGACCGGATAAAAAACCTTATGACGGATAACCGGTCTAATCCTTTTGGAAACCTTACTACTTCCAAGATCCGCAACATCCTTACTATAGTTAACGAAATAAAGAGTGAGGTTGATCGCAAGGACGAGATCCTGTCTGACAGAGTAGTTGATCGAATCAGGCATATTAAGGTGCGACTAGCTTATGAAGCTGGTCGTGAAAAAGACTCGAGTGATCGAGTAAAAAAGATCAAGGAATTTATTGAGACAGCCGAGTTGATTACGGCAATTGATCACATAGGTCACAGTAGCGAGAAATTCCTACGTTACTGCGATTATCTCGAGGCCTTGGTGGCCTATCACCGCTTCTACGGTGGAAAAGATAAATAGGAGGTAAGTAGTATGAGCGAAATGTACGGAAAAATCAAGATCACTGCTGATTTACATCTCCTAACTGGTATGCACATCGGGGGTTCCAATATTTTCTCATCCATCGGTTCGGTCGACTCCCCGGTAATAAGGGATGCAATGACCCAGCAGCCGATAATACCCGGCAGCAGCATAAAAGGCAAATTACGAACTCTACTTGTTCGAACTCTGGTTCAAAAACCGGTCCTACCCAAACCTGAGGATGACCCGGAGGTGATAATCCGGCTGTTTGGGGCAGGTGGGAAGACAGTAAAGCGGGGTCGGCTGCAGTTTGCTGATTGCTACCTCAAAAATGCCGAAGATCTTAAAAGATTTGGGTTTACTGAGGTAAAGTTTGAAAACACCATAAAACGTACGACTTCGACGGCTACCCCCCGACAGATAGAACGTGTTATCCGTGGGGCAATCTTTGCTTTCAATCTCGTCTATGATATTGATGATACCGATCAGATTCAGGAGGATTTTGAAAACCTGGCATTGGCCTTAAAGACGCTGCAGCTTGATTATCTGGGCGGGCACGGCAGCCGCGGCTACGGGAAAGTCAGGTTTACTAATTTCGCCGTACAGGTTATGAATAACAACCTGGATCCTGAGGTGGTGGACGAGTTACTTGAGAAATTGAAGGAAGTGGAAACGGATGGACTATGCTGTTTATAAACTTGAGTTCACAACGGCTCTGCATATAGGGAACGACTCGGGAAGCGCCACCTTACCTTCTGCTGAGATGACCATCCACAGTGATACTTTGTTTTCTGCCCTCTGCATCGAGTCTATTCAAGCTGGTGGGAAGGAACTGTTGCGGGAATTATACAACCGGGTCTGGAGTGGTGAACTAATATTTTCCGACCTGTTCCCATATCGGAATGAGAACTACTTTCTGCCTAAACCGATCTTGAAAGATGAGTCCCTGGCAGGGACCCGTAACATTAAGGAGCATAAGGCATTCAAACGTCTGAAGTATATTTCCGCCTCATCCATGGCCGATTATCTGGCTTTCCTAAGAGGGCGGGGAGAATTTGACGTAATTACGGCGGGAGAAATGCTTGAGGGCATGTCAGTTAGTGAAGTCCGCAATTGGGTCAGCATCAAAGGGCAGAATGAACCACAGCCTTATCATGTAGGCTGCTTGAAGTTCAACCGGGATAGCGGACTCTACCTGATAGTTGCTTACCAGCGGGAAGATGATGTATCCCTGGTAACCCGTCTGCTGGAGGCTTTATCCCTGAGCGGGATTGGCGGCAAGCGCAGCGCTGGTCTCGGGAAGTTCAATATCGATGACCCCATCTATTTGGATGCACCGTATTCAGATGGCCTGGAGGCGTTGGCTGATTTACTGAAAAACAAGGGAGGAGCGTGGCAGATGCTCCTTAATACGGCTCTCCCCCGGGATGAGGAATTGGATCAGGCCTGTGACGGGGGAAGCTATACGCTGGTAAGGCGTGGAGGTTTTGTCCAGTCGGACCGCTATTACCCACACCAGGTCAAGAAACGATTAATCTATGCATTCGCGCCCGGTTCTTGCTTTAAGGTGCCGTTTGCCGGTGACATCTATGACGTTTCTCACGAGGGCGGCCACCCCGTATACCGCTGTCTCAAGCCAATGTTTATGGAGGTGATTATATGAAAAAGAGTCACCTGCAGAGCTTCACTGTCCAGGTCAAAACTATGGCACCATTGTTCATTGGCAGCGGCAGGGAGGTCAATAAAAAGGAATATGTCTATGTGCCGGCCGGTCAGAAAGTATGCATAATAGATTTTCCTCGATTCGCCGGGTTTCTGACTGCCAAAGGGCTGGAGGACCAGTATACCTCCTTTATGCTGGGAGAGCAAAATGATCTTTATCGGTGGCTGCTCAGTTGCCGGATAACCCAAGAGGAGATAAAGAGTTTTACCTCTTATGAAGTCATGGCCGGTGATGCTTTGAAAAGCGGTTATGCGCTGCGCGGTATTCATCTGTTTATTAAGGACAATTATGGACGGCCCTACCTCCCCGGAAGCAGTCTTAAGGGTGCGCTAAGGACAGCTATCCTTGCCAAGATGCTGGCCGACCAAGGCGACAAGAGTTTAACAAAATTGAAAAAATGGGAGAAGTCATTGAGAGAGTCAAATCGCTATAATATAGCAGGGGAAACTGACCAGCTTGAAGTTGAACTTCTTCACACTCTGAATCTGCATGACGAAAGGCAGAATGCGGTGAATTCGGTTATGAGGGGACTGCAGGTGAGCGACAGCCAACCTGCTGACACTGCTGACCTGATCATCTGCCCGAAGATCGACCTCACCCTGGAAGGAAAGGAAATCGCGATTCCCACCTTCCGGGAAGCCATCCGTCCGGGAGTGACCCTGCACTCTCAACTGACCCTAGATCCCTTGATTCTTGAACAAGCGGGGATTGATCTCGATTTTATACGGAATGCAATCCGGGAATTTGCCGATCTTCAGGAACAGTACTTCTTCTCAGCTTTCCGGAAGCTGCCCGCTAACACTGACAAATCAAGGTCCGAACCCGGTGCAGAACTCTACCTGGGCGGAGGGGCCGGCTATCTGTCCAAGACCATAACCTATCCCATGGGGGGCAGGGAGGCCCTGCCACTTGTATCCCTTCTGATGAAGAGGCAGTTTCCCAGAGGGCATCATGACAAGGATATGGAATTAGGGATATCCCCACATATCCTGAAAGGTACTTACTATAATAACCGATTCTACCGGATGGGACGTTGTTCGGTTGAAATTACATGAGGGATCCTAATCAGCCCACTACGTAGCAGTCAGGAGGAAGATGATGTTCCGGCAGATAAGGATTAGATTTGATACGGAAAAAAACGTGCGGCCGCACTACTACTGGGCGTATGATCTTTATTCCGCACTAATTGAGAAAGTGTCTCCCGATTTGGCGGTTGATCTGCATAATGACGGACTAAAACCGGTCAGTCATTATCTTTTGCTGCCCGGGCGTCAAAACGGTGTTCCGGGTGGAATGACCTGGGTTATAAACCTGCTGGGGAAGGATACAATTGACGAGATATTTCCCATTATAGCTAGTCTGGAATCACTGCACCTCAGACACTACGGTACCAGCCTGCGGGTTAGTGAGATGGCGGCCGGTCCAGTTATCCAGGAAAAGGATTTTGTTGCCGGGCATCTTCTGAACGAGCAGAACAGCGGGGGTCTGCGACTACAGTTCCTGACCCCCACCTCATTCAAGAGCAGCGAAGAATACCAAATATTTCCGTCTATTGAGTGGATTGTGAAAAGCTCTGTGCAGAAATGGAATGCCTATTCTCGAGAAACTGTCATAGACGATCCCGAGGCAGTGGAACAGTTGATTACTTACAGCCGCATATCCGGTTACTCTCTTAAGAGTTATCATTATCGGCTCAAGGGCATAAAAATCCCTGGGTTCATGGGATATATCAACCTGGAGGTTAGAGGTCCCAAACCTTTGGTTAGACTTTACAACATGCTAATAAGCTTCCTGGCCTATTCAGGAGTAGGGATAAAATGCAGCCTGGGGATGGGGGGATGCGCTGTGGATCCGCTCTCCGGCCAGCGAACCCCGGACTAGGGAATCGTCCACGTTGCCTGGTATGCTAAAACCCGATAAACGCCGATTTTCCATGTCGCTCAGCCGCAGCCGAAATCTAGGCGTTTGTAAAGGTTTTTAAGATGAAGGAGGGAAGAAACAGTGTCTGAATCAATCGTCCGCCGCAAACCGGCTATCGAGCCCCGGTGGGACAAGGGGTTTCAGGCACAGGG
>LFRU01000008.1 GCA_001512495.1 Syntrophothermus sp. DTU052
ATTTCTCCTACGGTTGTTACCAGGGTTCTTGAGCGGATACCCTTATTCTCATATTTACCCGGTTCCATGTCCTTTGCTAAACGAACATCCATCTCGTTTAGTGACCATTCCAGCAACTGGCCTGTAATCTTCTGAACCAGCCTTTGAATCTTTTCCTCCAACTCTTCCATGCTTTTTGCTGATGCCAATACATTCATTATTCCTGTGACGAGCTGCAGGAATACCGATACCAATTGTTGAATCTTTAACACGAGACCTCATCCTCCTTTGCGCGGGAGTGGACGTTCTTCGGAACATCCTTTTTGAGGTCTCATTTCTCTTCTTGACCCCTTTTTACCTACTTAAACTTTGCAGTACCCCACTGTTATCTGCCCGGTGCTGATTACTCTTGGCATGACCCATTAAAACAAGAGAGGGGTACACCCCCTCCCTGATGACCAAAATTTATCAGCCGGTTGTTACTTGGTATAGTCATAGAAGCCCTTTCCGGACTTCCTTCCCAGGTGTCCGGCACGGACCTTGTTTCTCAAGGCCAGCGATGCCCGGTATTTTGAGTCCCCAAACTCTCTCCAGTAGTAATCGCAAATCATTAAGAGGGTATCAAGACCAACCAGGTCTGCCAGAGCCAAGGGCCCCATAGGCATATTGGCCCCCAGTTTCATAGCCTTGTCAATCTCCTCCGCCGGAACCCCTTCCTGATACAGCATCGCTGCTTCATTCATATAGGGAACCAGGATGCGGTTGACGATAAACCCCGGGGTTTCACGAGCCTGCACTGGTTCCTTACCGATTTTACGGCTTAATTCAGTAATGATGTCAACCGCCGCCTCGCTGGTTTCAGCTCCCGGTATTACTTCTACCAACTTCATTACCGGAACCGGGTTAAAAAAGTGCATGCCCACTACCGATTGGGGACGACCGCTGGCGACAGCTATTTCGGTGATACTCAAGGCCGACGTATTGCTGGCGAGGATGGCGGAATCCTTGCAGATATCCCCCAGCTCTTTAAACACCTTTTTCTTTACTTCGATGTCTTCGATTATCGCCTCTATTACAACATCACAGTCCTTAAAATCCTTGTTGTCCACGCTGGTGGTTATCAAGGCCTTAAATCTATCCAGCTCCTCGGCCGACCTCTTTCCCTTCTCCACGGCTCGGGTCCAGTTTTTAACTATGTTCTGGTAACCTTTATTGACGAACGCCTCGGCCAGATCAACCAGGATCACCTCAAATCCGGCTTCTGCACAGATCTGGGCAATTCCCGCTCCCATAATTCCTGCCCCCAACACTCCGATCTTTTTCACTTCCACTAAAAAACCCCCTCCTGTTTAGTTAACTGGTGATCACCTCCTGGCAATAATTATTCTTCCATTTCTAGCTTATTCCTTCCTATTTATTTCTACACGAAAATGATAAAAAGACCGGCTCAAGGAACCGGTGGTGGGTTGGGGAAGATTCGTAGTATGCAGATCGAGATCGGTCATGCGCTCGCGGAATGAATCAGTGAGCCCAACAGCAGATCCGGGTCTCCTCGGAGCCGGATGAGAATGCCGGGAATGATGATTTATTCAATATGTATACAAGAATCCGGGAGGCAGGGAACATTTCTCCCCACCTCCCGGATTCTTAAAGCCACAGATTCCCGGTTTCACGAAAAGTTGAAAGGTCATGAACCCGGACCCTTTCCCGGGACAGGGTGTACAACCCGTCATTAATATATAAGATTCGTTCCACATTTCTATCGCTGTTGTACCAGTAATTACCGGCTTTTAAAAGGTCCTCATCCGTCAGATGGGTTATACGGGCCTGGAGTTGAAAACCCTTTTTCAGGTCTACCCGGTAAACATAAGCCCCCTGAAACTCGAACTCACCTGTATTGGGTATGCCGTTGCCCGACTCCTTGCCCGCTTTCATCACCGTCACCGGAAAAGCCAGGAGGTTTTGCGTGCGGGAAAACAGGAGCGCTTTGTGGTTGCGCAGCAGTTCCGATTCCGTTCCCCGGCCTCCGATTATTTCCTTGAACATCTCTTTTGGTCTGGTGACATCCGTAATGTCAAACAAGGCTATCTTCATCCCAGTATAAAAGCTCTGCGAGGATCCATCCCCAAACTTGACTTCCACCGTGTCCTTGCCGAAGCCGATTATGTGGTTGTCATCGTAAGGATGGAGGTAATCGCTGTAACCCGGTATTTTCAAAGCTCCCAGTACAACGGGTTTCTTCGGGTTCTTCGCATCGATAACGAAGAGGGGATCAACCGTTCTGAAGGTCACCATATAAACCCGGTTGCCCATAAACCTGGTGGAATAAATCGTCTCCCCAGGGGCAATACCCTCCAGTCGGCCTATGATAGACATCTGACTGTCCAAAACGTACATATTATTCTTGGAGGTCTCTTCCCCGATCATCCCGATGCTGCCGGTAGTCGTAGCTATTCGGAAATAACCATTATGCTCATCCATGGAAAACTGGTTGAGGATGGTGCCCGGTACCTCACCCTTCCCGTTGTATTCAGGATACCCGTTGTTCAAAGCCAGGCGATATATCGTGGTCTTAACCTCCTGAGGAACAACCATTTCCGGCATGATTGTTTTACTCTCCAACATTGGACGGGGTATGTCCTGCCACCGGCTGATGGCCACATAGAGATTCTTTTTCGAACAGAATATGTTTTCTCCGGCTCCCAGGTAAGCGGAGATAACAGCAGGTTCGTTCTTATCCAGGTTTATTCCGGCTACCAGCAGATAATTCGGTTCAATACAATCCGGGAAATACCTTATAGCTGAATAGTCTACCGCCAGTCTCTGTTTGCCGGCCGCGCTATCGCGGTAGCCGGGTCTTAGATCCGTATCCTCACCTATTTCCGACCACCGATAGTTTATCCACCGGTTGGCAACCAGGTATAGCCGGTTATGCACTTTGCGCGATGACAGGTAGTTACCCTCCAGTTCAACTTCTCGAACCTTTTTGGCCTGGGAGCGGTCGGTTATATCGTAAACCAGGACCATTGTCGACTGGTGGGTCGGCAGATAAATGTATGAAGACTTGCCTTCTCCCATGCGGTATACAGGGTTTGCATAGGAAACCCCGATTACCACCAGCCGGTTCCCATCCACATACAGCTCCCGGGGAGTAAAACCGGCATCGTCAAAACTTATGGTTGATGCCACCTGAAGCTCCGAAACCGGGTAAGCCCTGATGATCTTAATGTTCTGCTTGTTTACCTGGTAGATGAAATTGCCGTCTGTCTTGACCAAATCCGCCTCATCCACCCCGGCTACCTGCACATTGGTCCCGGAATAATCCAGGGCTTGTTTATCGTACTGGAAACTGCCGGTGCCCGCAACGGTATCGCTCATTACTTCTTTCGCCGCTTCCCGTATGTAACGCGGGTACTCCGGTTGGTTTTCCCTGGCCGATTCCAGGATTTTTTTCAGATTATCAAGCGAGCCTACCGCGGGCAGGGGTTCCAACCCCACGGACAGATTTGGTGATTTCACGTTATTTTTAATCAGTTCCACCCGGGCCGGACTCACGCCGCCGGGTATTGCGGCTGCCGCTTCCGGATAGGTAAGAGCCTGGGTCACCACGGCGCCCGGTGATGGAGACTGTAAAGAGTAGGTGACCTTGAGAGTAACCCCTTCAATCTCCAGGCGGTCGATGGTTATGGAATATCCACCGGTTGTTTTCACGCCCCAGGACAGAATTATCTTATCCCCCTCAATTCGATACGACACTCCATCAGCATTAGCCACTCCCGGTGCCGTCCAGGCCGGCCGGGCAGTAGCGATAAAGATGAGAACCCCAATAAAAACCATTAATGTGACCAACGCAAATGTCAGTCGCGCCCGCCCACTTTTGATAAGGTCATCCCGGTTTTCCATTGTTCCCCTCCCCACATCAATGATGGTAATCCCAGCCATTAAAACCCTCACCTGTATTACGCGATACCAAATTGCAACCTTGCACGTCAAACCGCAATTAGCCTGGAACCGCGTAAGACTCAAGTTGCGCCTTTGCAAACCTCAGGCTGCCGTCAGCACCCGGGAGGGGTATTGTACGACCGAGGCTGCAATGATGCGCATTAATCCGCTCAGTCGGCACCGTTCCCTTCACCTGGTATTACGGCCAAGCAATCGGGAGGCTGCACCAAACGATTCACGGGTTATGTCAGGCAGGGAAACCGGCAGGCGGGGAAAGCGGAAGGAGCTTTTGGAGCCATGGAAAAGAAAGCAAGGGGAGCCTCGGACGATGTGAAAACTGGATTTTTGCGCTCTCGCCCCAAGTTTTTACACCGTCTGTCCTCCCCTTGCCGACCTGTTTTTCTATGATCGTATGTGGTAATACCCTTCCAGATCCGGGTTGGGAGAGAACACAATCTCCTTACCCAGATGTTCCTTGATCTGACTGATATATCTGGATTGCTCTCCCAGGTGAGGAAGGATTTCAGGACGGACATCTACATTAACGGTTGTGGCTGAACGATGACCCAGGTTGTAAATCTGGCGCATTATCTCGTGACATATAACCTTATTGCTGGGTATCCGGCCCTTACCTTCACATACCTGACACTCCTCGGCCAGCACCGTTCCCAGACTGGCCCTGGTTTTCTTACGAGTCATCTCCACCAGGCCCAGCTTGGTTATACCAAGCACTCTGCTGTGTGCTTTGTCTTTGTACAGTTCCTGCTCCAGTGCCTGCAACACCTCAGCCTGGTGACTCCTGTCTTTCATGTCGATAAAATCGATGAGGATTATGCCGCCGATACCTCTTAATCGCAGTTGTCGCGGAATTTCATGAGCGGCCTCCAAATTTGTTTTGAGAATAGTCTGGTTAAACTGACCCTTGCCTGTGTATTTGCCGCTGTTCACATCAATGACCGTCATCGCTTCGGTCTCCTCAATTATTATAAATCCCCCACTCTTGAGCCAGACCCGGGATTTCATAAGGCGTTTAATCTCCCGCTCCAGGCCGAGTTTCTCCAGGGGGGCGTCTTCCACCTTGATCTTGATTCCCTGCGCAACCGCATCCTGGCTGAGCAGTTCTTTAATCATGACTGCCTCTTCCTGTTTATTGAGTACGATACTGGTTGTATTGCCGTCAATATAATCACGCAGGACTCTCTGGACCACATCCAGATCCTTGTATAACAGGGCCGGGGCCGCCATATGCCTCTCCAGTTCACATATCTGCTGCCACGTGGCATAGAGGGAATCCAGCTCGACAGCCAAATCCTGCAACGGTGCCAGGGCTCCGGCCGTCCTGACAATCACCCCTGAATTCTTGGGTTTCAATGCTTTGAGATAGGTACGCAATTCTTCTCTCAACTCGGGATCTTTAACCTTGCGTGATATGTTGACATCATTCTGATAAGGCAGAAAAACCAGATAGTGTCCCGGCAGGGTAAGATAGGTAGTAACCCGGGCTCCCTTTCCGGGAACCTCCTCTTTTTTTACCTGTACCAGTATTTCGTTATCCCTCTTGAGAACATCACTGATGGAGGTATTATTCTTAATTCCCCTCAGGTCGCCCTGATAAAGGAAAGCATTTTTTTCATAACCCAGATCCACAAAAGCACATGAGAGACCGGGCAATACATTCATCACCCGAGCCTTGTATATATTGCCCACCCGGTCATCATCCTCTTCATAATGCAGTTCGACCAGTCGGCCATCCTCAACAATCGCCAGGCGCGTCTCCCATGGATATTTCTCTATAACCAGTTGTCTTTGCATGACGTATTACATCCTTTTAATCAAGCTCCATAGGGTCTATTAGTTGGTCGTTAGTTCTTACATAATTTCCTTCTCTCCAGTAATCCACGATCTTTTTCCGCTGCAGCCCCATTTCATCCAGAGCCGGCAGGAGCTCGGAGAACCGGACAGTCTCCCGGCCGCCGCTGAAGACTGTGAACTCGAGTATGAATTCATCTGCGCCCGGAATGCATTTAATACGTATAATTCCGGGTCTTATATTCACCTCCTTCCGGTCTTTGGGACGGATTACCCGGATCTCGGAGGCTCTCTCCATTCTCTCGGCCGCCTTCCTTATCGCTGTTTCCAGACTTGCGGGGTATTTGAACCTATAAATCGAGGTATCAATTACGGCCATCAGCGACGGTAATTCTCGTGCCAGCCTCCGGGCCCGGCGGATCTCAATCCCCGGCGGAGCAACCGCCCGCAGCCGAGAACATAATTCTTCCGGTTCGATATCCCCTCCCAACTTAACGTCAAGGTATTCCCTCCTGCCCCACAAACCTACCGGCAGGACCGTACCCAGGGAGATTTTGAGATGCGGGTTGAATCCCTGAGTGAGCTGCAGGGGAAGGCCGCTGCGCCGGAACAATCTCTCCCAGAGCCTCACCATATCCAGGTGGGACAAATACCTTATTGCCGGTCCCTTTTCATACTCTATCCACCAGCGCACTGTCCCCCACCTTTCACCTGCAGATCCACACCCAAACCGGGACAGATTCCACAGTCCTGACAGCCTTCTTCCCGGCAGTCCAGGGTAGGCTCACCTTTATAAGCCCGCTCTCTCTCCGCCATAAGAAACTCAGCAGTGACTCCGGTATCGATGATCTCCCACGGCAGTATCTCGTTCAATTCCCGCCGCCGGTTGGCATAAAATTCCGGATCAAGTCCGGCCGCTTCCAGGGCCCGGAGGTAATTCTCCAAATTGAAATACTCTCTCCATCCGTCAAAGCGGGCTCCTCGCTGCCAGGCTCCCAGGATAACCTCACCCAGACGCCGGTCTCCGCGGGAGATTAAACCCTCCAGGTAGCTGGTGGCGGGGTCGTGAAAATCGTACTTTACCCCTCTAATCCGGCCCTTCTCCAGTATATATCGGCGTTTCCTCATCATCTCCTCGGTGGTAATCTGGGGTTCCCACTGGAACGGAGTATGGGGCTTGGGTACAAAAAAGGCCAGCCCGACATGAATTTTCGGAGCCCTTCGCGAACGCTCCGCGGCCAAACGCTTGATTTTACGCACCAGCTCGATAATCCCATCCAGGTCTTCATCCGTCTCGGTGGGTAAGCCCAGCATGAAATATAGTTTTACTCCCAGCCACCCGGCATCGAAAGCCGCCTTACAGGCGTTTAATATATCCTCCTCGGTTACGTTTTTGTTGATGACATCCCGCAGCCTCTGGGTTCCGGCTTCGGGCGCAAAGGTCAGGGTAGTTTTTCGCACTCTCTGAACCTCCTGGGCTAATCCCACCGAAAAGGCGTCCGCCCGCAGAGAAGGCAGGGCCACCCCGATTCCCTGTGGTCCGTGTTCATCGATCAACCCGCGGGTCAGCTCCTGGATTCCCGAATAATCGGCGCTGCTGAGACTGGCCAGCGACACCTCATCGAAGCCGGTAGACTTAATGGTTTGACGAACCATCTCCATCAGGCGGTCGACCGTTCGCTCCCTGGCTGGACGGTATATGATTCCCGCCTGGCAAAAACGGCAGCCGCGCTGGCAGCCCCGCATAACCTCCAGAACCGCCCGGTCATGAATGATTCCCAGATATGGCACCACCGGAGCAACCGGAAAATATGCCTGGTCAAGGTCCGGTATCACTGCTTTTTTCACCCGGTTCGGTATCCCCGGTAATCGGGGATTAATCCCGGCGATGGTCCCGTCACCATTATATTTTACTTCGTAGAAGGCAGGAACATAAACCCCCTGAACTGCAGCCAGCTCTTTCAACCTCTCGTGTCGGCGCCGACCGATACTCTTCCTGACCGAACTCAGGACCTGTAGTATTGCTTCCTCGCCGTCGCCGATAATAAAGGCATCAATAAAATCGGCCAGGGGTTCAGGATTAAAGGCGCTGGGCCCCCCGGCAATCACCAGCGGATGCGCGTCATCACGATCCCGCGACAACAGAGGTATTCCCGCTAAGTCCAGCATATTCAGCACATTGCTGTAGGAAAGTTCATACTGCAGCGAGAACCCTACCACATCGAAATCACCCACCGGCATAAAGGATTCCAGGCTGAAAAGAGGAATCCCGTTCTCCCTCATCTTTTCTTCCATATCCGGCCAGGGGGCGAAAGTCCTCTCCATCAGGAAATCCGCGTGATTATTGACCAGACCATACAGTATTCTCCCCCCCATGTGTGACATACCCACTTCATAGACGTCGGGGAAAGCGAATACCATTCTGACCTGTACCTCATCCCAATTTTTGCGGACCGCATTCAATTCATTACCCGTATAACGAGCAGGTTTGCTCACTGTTGGTAATATTTTACACAACGTTTCCCTTATCATTACACTTCTCATCCTGTTTTTGGGATATCCCCATAGTTTTGAAAGTCCGGTCCCTGGCATCGGCCGGGCCCACCTAATTGCGCCGGTCTTCGCATCCTGCAGCCGACTCCAACAGTTCTCCGACGGTAGTCAGAGGGTCCCGGGTAAGCATGGCCTCAATCAGAACTCTTTCGGTCACGATCCCGATAACCTTACCTTGAGCGTCAATAACCAGAATAACAGCAACAGTGTCGGGCAGGATGCGGTTTAATAGCCGGCTGATCCTAACACCGCTGTGGGCTACGGTCAAGAGACCGGCAGCCATATCGTTCTCCGCTGGCAGGAGCCGCTTGCGCAGCAGATAGCGGGTAAATCCATAAGGAAACATCTGTAGTTCTTCTCGGGCCTTATAACCAAGAAAACCTGCTATCACGAGCAGGTTTAACGCGCGGGGATCCTGAAATCCCAGGTAAAGACCTGCAGCAATCAAGACCAGAGCCAGAACCTGTCCTGACCAGGAGCCAATCACCGTTGCCTTCCGCAGCCCGACCCTGGTGGAACAAAAGGCCTTAAGGATTCTTCCTCCATCTAACGGCAATGCGGGCAGAAGGTTGAACAACCCCAGCAACAGGTTAAACTCCATAAAAAAAGAGAAATCCGCTAAGCTTAGATTTCCCTCCATTATATAGGTTAATCCCGACGAAAACAAGCTGGCTGCCGGGCCCGCCGATGCCACAATTATTTCACGCCTCGAGTTGACACCGACTAAATCTTCGGTTAATATTTGCCCTCCGAAAGGGAAAAGCTCCACCCTTAGCAGCTTCAAACCGCAGGCCAGAGCCATCAATACGTGTCCGGCCTCATGCAGGACCAGGGCCAGGATAACCCACAGGATCTCAACAAACCCGATAGACAAGCATAGCAGACAAAGCAGCAGGAACACGGGGTTGACCGCCAGATCAACTCCCTTTACTGATCCCAATCTCATACCGGGTTTTCGGAAGCGAGAAAGCCCTCGGGATTGATAGGTCCATCCTGGTTTTTCAGTTCCAGATACAGGAGTTCGGCTCCCCTGCCCAGCGGGGTCGATTCGTCAACCGTCTCCCCTTCCTCCACCCTCACCTCCCGCAACCCACGAACCACTGAGGTCAGGGCTTCACTGTGCTTCAACACTACCTGATAGCCGTTTTCCTGCAGGCTTATGGAGGTAACCTCCCCACGAAGAACCGGATATACCAGGGTGCCGGATTCAATTCTCAATACCACTCCCGGGTTAAAGGCCTGATCTCCGGTTCGAGCATTGTAATACCATCCAAAATGACGAACCACTTCCGTATAGCTGCAGGGCAAGCGCAGGGCTGAAGTGGATGATGCCGGTGATAATTCCTGATCGTACCATATAGATTCAAGCCACCTGCTTACATCGTAGTCCGTGTTGGTGGCATAGCTCAGCAGTGAGTGGATCAGGCCGTCCTGCTGACCGGTCTCAGGGTATGCCCAGGTTACGGCGATAATCAGGAACAAAGCTATAAGCAGCCTGGTCTTAAAACTACTCATTACAGACCCTCCCCGTCCTCTTAAAAATATATTGGAGGAAGGCCCTAATATACCATTTAAGTGGCTTTATTTTCCACATGGATTGGTTTCGTTGGCCGGGGCTGCCGGGGGATGCCGTTTCAGAAAACGATCTTTTTGCCTTTGATGTTGATGTCCAGAATAATGCCAACCGCGATCATATTGGCCAGCATAAAACTGCCCCCGTAGCTTACAAAAGGCAGCGGAACCCCGGTAATCGGCATGAGTCCAATAGACATACCGACGTTTTCAAAAATATGAAAAAGCCACATGGAGATTATACCGATCACCGTCAGGGTGCTGAAGAAGTCCTTGGCATTATACGCAATAAATATAGCCCGCAAAAGGATTACCGCAAATAGAAGCAGCAGCAGCGCAGCCCCGACAAAACCGAATTCTTCACCGACAACGGCAAATATGAAATCCGTATGGTGTTCCGGCAGGAAGTTGAGCTGCGCCTGGGTACCCTGGAAAAGACCTTTGCCGATCAAACCCCCGGAACCAATAGCCACCAGAGACTGTATTATGTTCCAGCCCGCACCCCGGCCGCCCTGTCCATCATTATACGGATCCAAAAACACGGTGAGCCGCTTAACCTGATATTCTTCCAACGGCAGCCACATTCCAAACTGAAGGTGAAGGAACAATGCCAGTACAACCAGGGCCAGCGCTCCAAATATGATCCCCACCAGAATTCGAGGGTTGGCTCCCGCCACAAACATCATACCCATGGCAATGGCAATAAACACCAGAGCAGTCCCCAGATCGGGCTGCGCGGTGACGAGCAGAACCGGGAGGCCGATATAGATGAAACAGGGAAACATATCCCGCAGCGTATGGATCATTCCCTGGCGTTTGGCCAAGAAGTCAGCAAAACAGAGGATGAACAGTATTTTGGCAAATTCGGCCACCTGGAAATTAAAACCTCCGATTGATAACCATCCCTGTAAACCCCGCTGTTCCGTGCCGAAAACCAGAACAACGATCAGCAGGATATTTGTCCCTACGTAGATCAGAGCATTATAGCGGCTTACCAGACTGTAATCAACATTGAGCATTACCAGCACCAGGACAACGCCGATGGCCAGGGAAATCAGTTGTTTTTGCAGGTAATAAAAGGGGGCACCCGCTTTTATGCCACTGCTGGCGCTGGTAAGTATTACCAGGCCAAAAACAACCAGCACTGCAAGTGCCGTAACAAACGGCTTATCAATAACCTTTAACGCCCGGCGATGCATAATAACCCTCCCGTTATGGACGGAGTCAAATTGATTATAAACCTGCTATCCGTCTCTGTCCATCGGGGAGGGTTACCAGTGCCGGGCTGCACAGAAGTCGCAAGTACGCAGCAGTGAGGATCCGCCTGATTAGATTATACCTTTTTTGATTCTTAGGACCGGAATATTGGCTACCAGGGCTACCGTATTATCTATGCTGTCAAAGCTGATATCAAGTGCATCCTCGTCAATTTCAATGTACTCACGAATAACCCGGATCAGGTCCTCCTTCAATGCCTCCAGCAGTTGGGGGCATGAATTGACACGATCATGAACCAGTACTAGCCTAAGCCGTTCCTTGGCTACATGCTTGCTGCCGACTTTATCCCTGTCCCTCCAAAAAAGCCTGCTCAAAAATTGAAACAAATCCTCTCCCCCTTTATCTGGATGCCAATTTGAACATTCTTCGGAATCGGTTCACCAAGCCTTCCGAATGGTCAAGAGGCAACAGGGATACCTCCTCGCCGTTTAGTCTCCTGGCGATTCTTCGATAGGCGTCGCCCGCACGGGAAGCAGGAGCAATTACCACCGGCTCTCCTTTATTGGTTGATACAATTACTATCTCATCTTCTGGAACCACTCCCAACAGGTCTACTGACAGTATATCTATCATGTCTTCAATATCCATCATATCGCCCCGTTTGACCATACGGGGGCGTATCCGGTTAATGATAAGCTGGTTTTTCCTCAATCCGGCCGCTTCTAGAAGTCCCACAATTCGATCTGCATCTCGAACTGAGGAGACCTCGGGCACAGCCACAACTATGGCCTCATCGGCACCGGCTATGGCATTTTTGAAGCCCTGCTCGATCCCGGCCGGGCAGTCCACCAGAACAAAATCAAATTCTTTTTTCAGCTCATAGCAGAGTGTTTTCATCTGATGGGCCGACACTGCAGTCTTTTCCTTGGTTTGGGCCGCCGGCAAAAGGTATAAGCCTTCAAACCGCTTGTCCTTAATCAGGGCCTGCTTTAATTTGATGCCACCCGCAACCACATCAACAATATCAAACACAATCCTGTTCTCAAGACCCATCACCACATCCAGGTTACGCAGACCGATATCAGTGTCTACCATAACCACACGTCTTCCCAACATGGTCAGCGCTGTTCCCAGATTAGCGGTAGTAGTAGTTTTGCCCACGCCCCCTTTACCAGAAGTGATAACTATAACCTTGCCCTTCATTCCTTTTCCTCCCATTCCAAATCAGAGTTTGAGATCCTCAATTATCACCTTGCCACTCTTAATAGAGGCTACCTCCGGTTCGTTGCCCTTTGATGCCTGGCCTTCAGGAGGGCGGGTAATGTGGTTGGCTATACGCAGCTGGGTGGGATTAAGGCGAAAAGCGGCTACCACGGCTTCTTCCGAACCCAGGGCACCGGCATGAGCCATCCCGCGCATAGATCCCATTATCAGCACATTTCCACCGGCAATAACCTCGGCTCCGGGATTAACGTCACCCAGCACCACAATGTTTCCGGGGAAGAATACCCTTTGACCGGATCTCAGTGTCCGTTTAACCAGTATGGTCTCCTCTATAGAACCTATCTCTTGATTACTCAATTTGGTGGTCGGTGCACTGATGACCTCAACCTGTCCCCCTTTACCGGTTAGGTCTACACTCTTTCCCCTGCTGATCAGTCTTTTCAGGTGAAGCCCCTGCTCCAACAGCAGATCTTTTAACTCCTGTATTTCCATCTTTTTGAGCCTGCGCTGTCCTACATCAAGCACCACCTGGACTCCAATCAGCAAGTCGTCAAAGGCCTTCAATTTACCTGCTAACTGCCGTTTGAGGTCCGGGAATGAATCCTGAGAATTCAAACATATAATAATTCCGCCCTGGGATTCCCTTATCACGACATCCTCAGTTATTACAGTCACCCCCATCTCCCTTTTTACTCTAGTTTCTATGTTTGTTAATTTTTTCCTCTAAATAATCCCTGCAAAAATTGAGGCAAATTGGGCTTTATTCAGCAAAAAGATGTTTTGTATCAGCATGGATCTACAAGCGAGCGGGCTGCGCGGGGGGCAGAGGAAAACTGGGAGACAGTTGATCTAAACCAGGTGAATTGATACTGAAATGTAACATCAGCCGTGGCCGGGTGGTTATTCCTTTTACTGCTTTTAAGAGCTGCGGCCGATTATTATATGGAAATAGCGGCTCAGTTGCACCGTTCCTGGACATCAAAACGCATACCGGTTAATTTGCAGGGCTTAAGGTAATTATATAGGGCCACACTTAGGTGAGTGATTGTCGACTGGCGGGCGTGGATGCTGACAGGAAAACTGGAATGCCCCCGAAATCGTTTACGAAATATGGCAGCAATCATTCAAGTGGAGCGACATTATATTCCTGTGCCGGGAGTCGGTCCTCGGCCAGGTAATCCTTAACGCCGAAGTAGTGCTCAAATAAGGTCTTGGCCACCAGACCGACCGATGTGCTGCCGTGATAGCCGTATTCGACGACACCGGCAAAGGCGATCTCCGGATCGTCATAGGGAGCAAATGCGATAAAAACCCCGTGATAGTCCTGGTTCTTATTGTCAGAAGCCCGCCCCGTCTGGGCAGTGCCGGTTTTCGCACCTCCGGAAAGCTCCGGCGGCAGGTTGCGGAATATTGAGTAACCGGTTCCCCCGGGCAGCACCACATAATGCATGGCATCCCGGGTGACGGCCAGGATCTCCGGCTTCAGCTTAACCTTTTGAATCAGTTCCGGCTCAAATTCCTTTATAACTTCGCCGGTCGGGGATATCACTCTCCGTACCAGATGCGGCTGATATCTGTACCCGCCGTTGGCCAGAGTTGCCACGTAGTTGGCAAGCTGTATAACCGTGTAGTTGTTGCTCCCCTGACCGATTGACATGTTGAAGGTGTCAAATTGCTGCCAGGTGGTCTCGAACCTGTAGTCAATGCGGTATTGAGCCTCAATTTTATTAAGGGCTTTTTCCTTTTCTGCTCTCAACTTCTTTTTTTCATCCTCGGTAGCGGCCGCCGCGATAAGAGAATCATAACTCTTGGAGGTTTCGTCACGTTTTTTCTCATAACGGCGATCGATGAGAACGCTGTTAACCTCCTTTTTCCAGGAAGGGTCCGGAACAAGTCCGCTCTTCTCATAGGGCAGGTCGACACCGGTTTTGCTGCCCAGGCCAAACTCACGGGCGACCCTGGCCATTTCATTAACTCCGGCTCTTCGACCCGCCTCCTGAAAGAAAACATTGCAGGAAGCGGCCATTCCCTGGTAGTAGTTAACCGAACCGTGGACTCCCCAGCAGCCAATGTGAGGTTTGATCCAGTAGGCACCGGTACATCTTACCCTGTCATTGTCGGGGTCAAGGGCACCGGATTCCAGAACTGCCATACCTGTTATCGGCTTAAAGGTTGACCCTGGCGGATATAGAGTTTGAATAGCCCGGTTGGTGGCAGCCCCGGGATTCATGGGATCATAATTTCCCTGGGGGAAATAATAATTAAGGGTTTCCCCATCCATTTTGCTCGTAAAATCGTTGGGATCCATGCTTGGTCTGCTGGTCATAGCCAGAATCCCGCCAGTCTTGACATCAATCAGAACTGCTGAAGCCGCTCTGGCCTTGGGACGAGACTTCTGCAGCTGTTCCAAAACCTCATCCATAGCCAACTCCATCACCCGCTGCAGGTCACGATCCAGGGTCAGTTCGAGGTTATTGCCTGCTTTCCGTTCCAGAGTCACCAGCTCTCGAATGGGACGGCCCCGGGCATCAACCTCTACCCGCCGCGCTCCGTCAGTTCCTTTTAGGTATTCCTCATAAACCTTCTCCAATCCATCCTTCCCCACTAGGTCTCCAACCCGATACTTAAGGGGATCATAGCTTTTTTCCAGTTCTTCACGATTGTAAATAGGATGTACATAACCCAAGAGATGGCCGGCCAGGCTTTTTTCAGGATAATACCGTAATGGTTCAACACTCACCTCGACTCCGGGCAATTCGGCACCGTGTTCCTCCAGTTTAACCACCATATCCCAATCAACATCCCGCATGACGGTTATGGGCTCAAACAGCCTGTACTTCTGATCTTCGATCAACTGGTTTATATAATCTTCAGTAATATCGGGATAACTTGGACTCATCAACTCCACCAAACGGCGGATCACCTTCTCCTGGTCAGTAAGCTGAAGGTAAGTAAGGGAAACTGTATACACCGGACGATTGTTGGCCAGAATTTTGCCGTTGCGATCGTATATCTCTCCGCGGGGAGCTTTGAGGGTTACCATGCGGATACTGTTCTCTTGAGCTTTGGTCACATACTTTTCGCTCTGGATAAACTGCACAAAGGCCAGTTTTATCATTAATAGGGCCATTAATCCTACAATTATATACCAGCAAATCCTCAGTTTCGCTTGAAGCTCCTTGGGATTCATAATCCTCAACCCCTGTATCTCGGCTCTCTTAATAGTCCACTTCTGGCGGACCGATAATACCAGATATAGAATGGTATCGACAGGAGACCATTATAAAAAAGCTGCCCGCTAAGATCCACCAGCATGTACCCGTCCATAACCAGGTGAGGCATACTGATCAGTCCTATCACCAGCATTAATAGGAAATTAAGAAATGTGGCCATAACCACCCCGGCAAAACCAACCAGGAAATTATCCTTGAACACGTTATCCTCAAACTTGCCGATAACAAAAGCAGTTAGACCCTTGGAGAGAACGTTCATACCAATAAACCTGCCAAAATACAAATCCTCCAAAAGGCCACAAAACAATCCGTAACTGAATCCCCGCCTGGACCCGTTAATTATAGCGTAAAAAACAACAAATATCAGCATCAGATCAGGTCCCACCCCGCGCAGGGTGAACCGGCCAAAGAGGGTACTCTCAAGAAATAAGGAGAGGAAAGGTATAATAAAGAATAATACCGCGTAGCGCAAAGAATTCACCCCTTACCTGGGTCCCAGATAGCAATCCTGTCTGCTTTTCCAGTGCGGCAGACATCGCCTGCGGGTGGTTTTATCCTTAGAGCACCCAACCCCGCAGTCGCTCAGGGAACAGGGTATAACCAACCAACGATTGACTTCCACATATTAAGGAGCAGGAACCTCATTCCTGCTTTCCGGATCACCGGAATCAAGGGTTCCCCATTCGGAGGCGGGATTCATATAATTTGTAACTACCAGGACCTCCTCAATCTGGTCGAGATCAACGGCCGGTATGACCGTGGCTGTTTTCGTTAATGCCTCCGACTCGGCAGAAATCTCAGCAATGGTGCCGATCAATATTCCCGCGGGGTACAACACACTGAAACGGGAGGTTACCACCCGGTTACCTTCCTGCACTTCCGAATAAAATGGGATCTGGCTGAGCTTCAACTGTTTCCCGTTCACCGTTCCCACTATGATGCCCGGGACCCGGGTTTCCTGCACCATGGCTCCCACCGCCGCTTCCCTGTCGGTTATCAGCGTAACCACTGCGTGATCCGACGAAACCGAACTGACCCGGCCGACCAGACCCCTGGGTGTTATCACCGGCATGTTACGGGTTATCCCCTTATCGCTCCCCTGAT
Source organism: Syntrophothermus sp. DTU052 (assembly GCA_001512495.1). Lineage (GTDB taxonomy): Bacteria > Bacillota > Syntrophomonadia > Syntrophomonadales > DTU052 > DTU052. The sequence goes on from LFRU01000008.1 coordinate 16,635, forward strand.
CAATAGTGACGGTGTTGTACCAGGTGTTCGGGTTGCGAGCGATTACTTGAGCCGGAATCATCCTCATGTTGGTCAGATTGTGGTCTCGAAACTCCAGCAGTTCTTTAAGCCGACGGGATTCGTGCCTGTATTCTCTTAGCCCCTGGTTCTCCAAATGCAGGGCCGCCAGTTCCCCCTCCAACCGTTCGACATCAGCTATCAAACTCTGTTTGCTGACAAATAATACCTCCATTTTTTTTAGATGCCCGCGAAATATACTTACCCCGCGTTGTAGCGGGGTATAGGCTTTGCGCACCATCTCTTCAGCTATAGTTAAATCGTCTCTTTCGGCCGATGTCTGACTGACTGCTATAAGGCTGATGACAATGACGGCAAACATAATCCAGAAATAACGGTTCTTCAAGAAACGAAACACTTTACTCCATCCCCCGCATGCCGGCTGCTGTTTCCACAGGAGGGCACAGATTTGGCCATGGTTATAACTTGAAATCCCCGGCCGGATCAAGTTTCCATACCAAAACTCGCCATAAATCGATTCCAGCCTGAGCGTACATATTATATGTTCTTCTTCAGTAATTTTTTCGAGGGTTCCTTAAAACTCGCTTAAGGACGTCGATATTTTCTAAAACCTTGCCCGTTCCGAGAGCCACCGCCGACAGCGGCTCCTCACACACGTAGACGGGCATATTAGTCTCCATACTTATCAACTGATCAAGTCCCCGTAAGAGTGAGCCTCCACCGGCCAGTACAATTCCCTGGTCCATAATATCGGAGGCTAATTCCGGCGGCGTCCGCTCCAGGCACACCTTAATAGCTTCAATAATGGCGGAAACCACCTCCGAGAGAGCCTTGTTGACTTCGCCGGCGGTAATCAGCTGGGTTTTGGGGAGACCGGTTATCAGATCGCGTCCCCGGACTTCGTAAGTTGTTTCGGGTCCCTCCCAGAGGGCGGATCCGATATTGATCTTGATCTCCTCAGCCGTGCGTTCTCCAATCAACAGGTTATACTTTTTTTTCAGGTGCTGCATAATGGCCTCATCCATTTCGTCCCCTGCAACCCTAACCGACTTGGAGGTTACTATCCCGCCCAGGGATACCACGGCTACCTCGGTGGTACCTCCGCCAACGTCAACTATGAGATTGCCGGTAGGCTCATGAACCGGAAGCCCTGCTCCCACGGCGGCTGCCATAGGCTCCTCGATCAGGAAGGCTTCTTTGGCTCCTGCCTGCATCGCCGCCTCGCGCACCGCACGTTCTTCAACTGCGGTAACTCCAGTAGGCACACTAATTACTACGCGTGGTCTTATAAAAGGATTTCGCTGGCCGCTGGATTTTTCAATAAAATAACTCAGCATGGCCTGAGTGATGTCAAAATCCGCAATGACTCCACCCTTCATTGGCCTGATTGCGACTATGTTGCCGGGAGTTCTCCCGATCATTCGCTTTGCTTCCTCACCTACAGCCAGTACCTTGTTGGAACCGCTCTCAATAGCCACTACCGAGGGTTCTCTCAGAACTACGCCCTTGCCCTTCAAATACACTAGAGTATTGGCAGTACCCAGATCAATGCCCATATCTCGAACTAAGAACATTTCTTATCTCCCTTCAGCTAAATGACATTGCCAGCTTTTAGACTGAAATACCTGCCATCACCTATTATTATGTGATCCAGTACTTCAATACCGAGTAACTTTCCTGACTCTATCAGTCTTTTGGTTATGTTAATATCCTCTTTGCTCGGAGTAGGGTCGCCACTGGGGTGGTTGTGTATCAGTATAACCGCCGCCGCGCTGCGCTTAACCGCCGGCTTAAAAACCTCACGGGGGTGAACCAGAGCATTCGCCAGCCCTCCAATGGAAATGGTCTCCAGGCTGATAACCTGGTTTTTGCGATTGAGGTAGAGACACTTAAAATGTTCGCGGTCGTAGTATCTCATATCCTCCATTACATAGTTTTTTACATCTTCGGGAGACTTTATTTGCTGTTGTTGATTTGACGTCAGGGCCAGTCGACGTCCCAGCTCAGCGGCTGCTCTGATCCGGGCGGCTTTGGCCAGCCCAATCCCTTCAAATTCCAACATTTCCTGTATGGTCAAAGTCTTAAACAAACGGAGTCCCTCGTATTTCTGCAGGAGGTGCTGCGCCAATTCGATGGCGGACAGCTTCCTGGTACCGCTCCCTAAAAGGATGGCCAGCAGCTCTGCCTCCGTCAGATACTCCTCGCCTCTGGCCAGCATTTTCTCCCGGGGACGCATCTCCACCGGCAATTCTTTGATGGAAGTATGATATTCTCCCGCCATGATTCCACCCCTACAGCAGGCTCAGCCCCAGACTTTGAAGCATTTCCTGCAGCTTGGACAGGGGCAGGCCCACCACGTTATAGAAACACCCTTCTATCCGTGACACCAGAACGCCACCCAAACCTTGTATTCCATAACCTCCTGCCTTATCAAACGGCTCGCCGCTGTCAACATACCGGCTGATTTCCAGTTCCGAGAGCTGCCGGAAATAAACCGTGGTAACCTCGGATTCCACCAGTTCTCGACGGCCGACCATATCGAGCAGGCAGACCCCGGTAACCACCTGGTGACCTCGTCCGCTCAGCCGTCGTAACATCGCAACTGCATCCTCGCGGTCACGGGGCTTACCCATAATTTCGCCATCCCTGACCACGATGGTATCAGCCGCCAGTATGATGGAGGGAGGTACTACCGCACTTACTCCCCGGGCCTTCTGCCTGGCCAGGCTTTCCGCTGCCCGGCACGGATCATCCCCCACTGCTATCCTTTCTTCACCTGGCGGGGGAATTACCTCAAATTTCAATCCCAGGCTTTCCAGTAACAGACGTCGCCGAGGGGAACCTGATGCTAGAATCAATGAGACTGTAAAGACCTCCTTACATCCTACGGTACACAAAAAAGGCCGCTAACATTCCAAAAACACCGAAAAGACCTATTCTTATTGTGAGGCCAAAAGAGAGGGTTAATACCTCCAAATCCAAGGTGAGACGGGGAATACCCATGGTATATACCCGTCCCACCTCTTTCAAAGCAGGTATTAGCCCAGTCAGGATCTCTCCCAGCCATCCGCCGATTATAGCTCCCAATATCAAAACTACCAGGAGGATAGGCCACCCCGGGTATGAACGATGGCTGCTGCGAGAACCCAAAATCAAACCCTCCCCAACATTTGTTTAAGTTTATCACTCGTTATTCGCATTTACAAGAAAGGTACCCTTCAAGCTGAAGGGTACCTTTTTCCAATTCTAAAGATTTACTATGCTTAATGCCGGCGGCTAAAAAATGAAAGGTTAAAACTTAAGACCTCCAGGTTAACTGACAGGTCAACATTCCTGAGGATTACATTATCAGGCACCTTCAACACCCGGGGAGAAAAGTTTAACAGGGACCTGACTCCAGCTCTAACCATAATATCGGCAACTTCTTGGGCGGCAGCGGCAGGTACGGTTACTATACCAATCTCAACGTTCTTTTCATGGATGCGTTGTTCCAGATTCTCCATGGGTTCAACCACCAAATCACCCAGTGGTTGACCGATTCTGTCAAGGCTGACATCCATAATTCCCACTACGTTGAATCCCCGATCTTCAAAACCCTTATACACGGCCAGAGCCGAACCGAGCTTTCCGGCACCGACTATTACCACATTCCAGGTCCGGTTCAGCCCCAGAATTCTCATTATGTGGCTGTAAAGATCCTGTACGTTATAGCCTACTCCCCTGGTACCAAACTCCCCGAAGTAGGCCAAATCCTTTCTCACCTGAGCTGAACTAACTCCCACTCCCAAAGCGATTTCACCGGAGGAAACTGTGAGAATCCCATCCTTAATCAGTTGTGCGAGATGTCTTGAATAAACAGATAACCTGGTCACGGTGGCTTCTGGGATTTTAAGAGCTTTCATACTCACATCCCTCCTTTACTAGCATTGCAAGTACTTCTATTTAACCTTTGTGAAATCCTTCTTTATGTAAATATTATACGACAAAGCCGGAGAGTTTACCCGGGCCTTTTTATGCAGACCCTACACCGCTTATCAGGAATTAAATATGTGACCCTATACAGAGTTCAAGAAGCTTGCAAAAGATCAGGGATATAAAAGCAGTTGAAGGGATGGTGATTAACCAGGCAGTCACCAATTGGCGGGCTGTCTCCCAGCGGACAGCCGTCATTTGTTTGGCACACCCTACCCCGATAATCGATGATGACACTACATGAGTAGTGCTTACCGGATAACCCATTACCGAAGCTGTATAGATCACGACCGAAGAACTGAAATCAGCCGCAAAGCCGTTTATCGGTTCAATACGAAATATCTTGCTGCCTAGGGTAGCAATAATCCGCCAACCACCAGCCGCCGTACCCAGGCCCATGGCCGTGGCACAGGCCAGCATAACCCAGAAGGGAACACGAAATGTTGAAATATGCCCGGCACCAAGCAGGGCCATGGTGATTATCCCCATGGACTTTTGAGCATCATTGGATCCATGAGAAAAGGACATCATGCAGGCCGACAGCACCTGAAGACGGCGAAAAGTTCTGTTCATTCGATTCGGCGAGGCCCCACGGAAAACCCGGGATAGAACCGTCATAACCAATGCACCGACCATCAGTCCCATCACAGTGGAGGCGATCAAGAAGAATACAATTGTGCCCAGCCCCGGCCAATTAACACTGTGATACCCGAACATAGCCACCGAGGCTCCGATTAACCCCCCAATAAGCGCGTGGGATGAGCTACTGGGTATACCAAAATACCAGGTAAAAAGATTCCAGGAAATGGCTCCCGCCAGAGCCAGGATCAGCACCTTCTCGTCAACCATCCCCGGCTTGATTATGCTGTTGCCAATAGTCTTGGCCACCGCCGTCCCGCTCAAGGCCCCCAGAAAATTCAGGCTGGCGGCGAGAATAATGGCCCTGCGCGGCGATAGAGCCCTGGTGGTCACCGAGGTAGCAATGGCATTGGCGGTATCATGAAATCCGTTAACATAATCGAAAACCAGCGCCAGGATGACCACGAGGATTAAAAGCAAGAAACCCGGCATCTTCTTAACAATAACTCCTTTATCCCCGACCGGTTATAGCAATCAGCGCTGATTAGATCGGATATAGCCTTAATGGGTTCGGCGCCTGCAATCATCCGGTGCCAAATGGATCTGATTGCCTGAAAAAACGAAAAGAGCGATTCCCCGCAGTATATCGAATCGCTCTCGGCGCCATTCATTATTTGATTGTGGTAATACTTAATCGCTCCACGGCAAATCCATGCCGATAACAATCTATCTGCGGCAGCAAACACTTCCTGTGCTGCTGTTCGCTGCTGCCGGTTATGGCTGGTTGGACAGTATGACATCCTTGACGCTACCTCATTATCCGGCACCCTGCATTATAGACCGGCAGTACCCCCTCCGGTGACGGGCACCAGGTACCGGACCCCTCTTGACCGCATCCAGGACAGCCCCTGTCCGGGGTCATCCTGTCACAAATCCCTGTCACATACTACGTTAAAACCCTGATGAAAATACTCGGAAAGCTCTAGGCCAAACCCCTTAACACCGACCCGGGATTCCAAAATATTGTCGCACAGCCTTCTCCCAATTTGTGCTAAGTTGGTGTTTACTTATGCTAAGCTTGGGTTAAGAAACGACGTGCTCGGTCAAGAGTCATGAAAGAACCGGTGATAAGGATGTATTCCTGGTCCCGGACCTCTTCCAAGGCCTTCCGGATTCCATATTCAATCTCTTCGGCCAGGAATACCTGCGGGAAAATACGGTTGGCCTCTTGGTATCTCTGCAGCCAGTTGCGGGATCGGTTGCCCTCGGGCCGCGTAAGGATACACAGGCGGGTATGAGCTGCCAGACTTCCAAATATGCCGGGGCCGTCTTTGTCATCCAGAATACCTATTACCAGGATGCGGCTGCGGTCGGGGTAAATCTCCTCCAATGCCCGATCCAGGACCCGCGCGCCGTGCTGGTTGTGAGCCGCATCCAGGATTACTTCCGGATGCCGTCTGACCCTTTCCATTCTCCCCGGCCATCTGATTGCTGACAGTGATTCCCCCAGGTCCTTCTTGATGGGGAAACCGCGCTCAGGGAGTTCATCCAATATGGTAACGGCAGTTGCCAGATTATCCAACTGGTAGCTCCCCGGCAGGGAAAAACCAATATCCCGGGCCGAGAACCGCCGACTGTCAATATCCAGGATAAACCCCGACATGCCCAGGTTTCTTACCCGGGTAAGCCGGGCATTGTTTCCTGCCAGGCGAAGGTATGCACCCTTGCTTCGGCACGTATCTTCTAATATTTTCACCACTACGGGATCGTTATCCCCATATATCATGGGAACACCCGGTTTGATTATGCCGGCTTTGTTGTAAGCAACATCCTCAATTCCCGGTCCCAGGTACTGGAGATGATCGAGGCCGATATTGGTGACGGCGGTTATCAGAGGTTGAACAACATTGGTTGCATCGTAGAGCCCTCCCATGCCGGTTTCGATAAGTGCGATATCTACCCTGCGCTGTTCGAAATAGGTAAAAGCCAAGGCGGTCAGGATCTCAAACTCGGTAGGGCTGCCATAACCGGCATGCTCACATTCCCGTATCGCCGGTTCTAATCGATTAATCAAGGACCACAGGTCATCACCGCTTATCAATTCGTGATTGATCCGGATGCGTTCGCGGTATGAGTGCAGGTGGGGAGAGGTGAAGACCCCCACCCGGTAACCCTCGGCACTTAAAACCTGGTTGAGGATGGCAATCACCGAGCCCTTACCATTGGTTCCGGCTATATGAAGCGTGGCATACCGCTGATGGGGATGTCCCAAACAGGCCAGCAGGGTCTCGATCCTCTGCAGACCGGGCTTGATGCCGAAGCGAGTCAGGGCCTTAAAATAGTTTTCTATCCGTTCAAGGTTTGAAGACGTTTTACAATGCCCTCCCTCTTCTCCAGGTTTTCCTTCTGACGCGCTTTCTCCCTCTCAACCACTTCTGCCGGCGCTTTGCTTATGAACCCCTGATTGCTCAGCTTGCTTTCGAGTCGTTTTATATCCTGTTCGGTGGCCTGCAGTTCCTTCTTAAGCCGTCTTATCTCCTTCTCGACATCGATTACCCCTTCCACCGGCACCAGGATCTCAATGTCTACCAGGTAGGCTGAAAGGGCTTGAAGCGGTCTTTTTTCCTGGGGACCGCCGACGGTTATCTCCTTGAGATTGGCCATATTTTCGGCATAGTCCTGGTTTTTCATTATTTTGGCCGCCTTTTCCGTGTCGGCAGTCACTACCTGAACCGGGATCTTCATTCCTGGAGGTATGTTGAATTCGTTCCTTATATTTCTGATGGCTCTGATAACCTGAATCAGCAGGCGCATATCTTCCTCGGCCTGCGGCCGGTAGAACCTTTCATTGTCCGGCCACGGCTCTATCATTATGCTTGCTGTTGGCTGCGGCAGGTGCTGGAAAATCTCCTCGGTTATAAAGGGCATAAATGGATGCAGCATCTTAAGAATGTCCTTGAGGACCAGAACCAGAATGTTCTGTGCCACCTTGCGCTCCCGGGGCTTTTCGGGCCGGTATAAACGGGGTTTAACCAGCTCAACGTACCAGTCGCAGAAGTCATCCCAGATGAAATCGTACAAGGTGCGTGCGGCCTCCCCGAGCTCATACTGTTCCAGAAGCCTGGTTACCTCGCGGTTGGTAACACTTAAGCGGTGCAGGATCCAGTTGTCGGCCAATTCAAAATCACTATCCACCAGCTTGATTCGTTCATAGTCTTCCATATTCATGATCACAAACCGGCTGGCATTCCAGACCTTGTTGGCAAAGTTTCGAGTGTTCTCCACCTTGTCCATATAGAAACGCACATCATTGCCGGGAGTAGTCCCGGTTATCAGGGAAAAGCGAAGGGTATCGGCTCCATACTGTTCAATAACCTCAATAGGGTCGATGCCGTTCCCTAAGCTCTTGCTCATCTTGCGTCCCTGTCCATCCAGAATCAAGCCGTGGATCATCACATCGTAAAAGGGAACCTCCTTCATGAACTCCAAACCGGCGAAAATCATACGTGCAACCCAAAAGAATATGATATCACGGCCGGTAACCAAGACTGAGGTTGGATAAAACCTGGCCAGATCGCGGGTATCCTCAGGCCAGCCCATGGTGGAAAACGGCCATAAAGCCGAACTGAACCAGGTGTCAAGTACATCCGGATCCTGAGTCAGAGCCGAGGAGCTACAACTGGGACAGACCTCGGGGTCTTCCCGGCTGCAGATCATCTCCCCGCATTCACAGTACCAAACCGGAATCCGGTGTCCCCACCAGAGCTGCCGGGATATACACCAGTCCCGGATGTTCTCCAGCCAATTGATATATATCTTGGTAAACCGGCTGGGTACAAAAACGATGTCTCCTTCCAGAACCCGCTTGATAGCCGGTTCGGCCAGGGGTTTCATCTTCACAAACCACTGTTTGCTGATCATGGGTTCAATAACAGTTTGACACCGGTAGCAGTGTCCAACCGCATGGGAGTGGTCCTCAACCTTCAACAGGTATCCCTGCTCCCTCAGGTCCTCCACAATCCGGCGCCGGCACTCATAGCGGTCCAGGCCCCGGTAAGGACCGGCTTCATCGCTCATAGTACCATCCTGATTGATGACATTAACCGACGGCAGATCATGGCGCATGCCCATCTCAAAATCGTTGGGATCATGAGCCGGGGTTACCTTTACCGCACCAGTCCCGAACTCCTGGTCCACAAAGTCATCGGCTACCACGGGTATCACCCGTCCCAGGATAGGCAGTATCAGGTTTTTCCCAATATACTCACGATAGCGCTCGTCAGTAGGATTAACCGCGACCCCGGTATCCCCCAGCATGGTTTCCGGCCGGGTAGTTGCTACCGTAAGAAAACCCTCTCCGTCCTGGAGCGGATACTTTATGTAGTAAAGATTCCCCTCGGATTCAATATGTTCAACCTCAATATCGCTGATGGTCGTATGGCAGCGGGGGCACCAGTTGATGATATAGTCTCCCCGGTAAATAAGCCCTTTCTCGAAAAGCATAACGAAAACCTCACGCACGGCTCGGGAACACCCCTCATCCATGGTAAACCGCTCCCGGCTCCAGTCGCATGAGGCTCCCAGCATCTTGAGCTGGTTGGATATGGTGCTGCCGTAAGTATGCTTCCATTCCCATACTTTTTCCAGGAAGGCTTCCCGGCCCAGATCATGTCGGGAGATACCCTGCTGTGCCAGGCTCTCCTCCACCCGGGCCTGGGTTGCTATTCCGGCGTGGTCGGTACCCGGCAGCCATAGCACACTGTAACCCTGCATACGGCGCCACCTGGTCAGGATATCCTGCAGGGTATTGTCCAGGGCATGTCCCAGATGCAGCGAACCGGTCACATTGGGAGGTGGCATCACGATTGAGAAGGGTTCGCGGGTAAGATCCTCCGCCGGGGCAAAGTAACCCTTTTCAAGCCAATAGTCATACCATCTCTTCTCCACCGTCTTTGGGTTATACGTTTTGGGCAGGTTGTTCAGGTCATCCAAAGTAATACCCTCCTCATCAGGTGTAGAAACACTACATATAACATTTTAACAAACTCGGTTGGACTATTCAGCTAGAGGATAATATTTATGCGGGGCCGGAGTTCAAATCCTTGGTCCTGGGACACCGGAATCCACATCAAAACAGTTCCCCGATTTATCCCACATCATGCGTTAACCACATATCAAATGGGAAATCTAAGGATAAGTAACGGTTTGCTAAAGCGGAGCTATATAGCCATCTCAGCGTACCCGATATAAATCCATGTAAGGCCGTTTATTTATAGTATAGTCCTTCATAGTCCTTCGTGATTGCCGGGATATCCACCGGGCCATACACCAACAGTAGGAGTAAGATGATGAAAAAGATTCCCATGCGCTGGAGAGCTGAAATATACCTGCTGCTAATCGCTTTCGTCTGGGGAACCACCTTTATTCTGGTAAAAGGTGCTCTGGGATTCGTCGGCCCCTATACCTTCCTGGCCTTAAGGTTTATCCTGGCTTCTATCCTCCTGGCCTGCGTTTCCTATCAACACCTGTACCGAATCTCATGGCCCGAAATCAAGGCCGGCCTGGCACTGGGCCTTTTTCTGATCGTCGGATTTGTTTTTCAAACCGTTGGCCTTCAGTACACATCTGCCTCCAACACCGCCTTTATTACCGGATTGTCAGTAGTAATCGTTCCTATTATAATTTCCATTTATACCTCAAGTTTACCCTCCTGGGGCACAACCTGCGGAATTGTCCTGGCAACAACCGGTCTTTTTCTCCTCACGGTAACCAATGCCTTTTACGTCTCATATGGGGATATACTGGTTCTTGGTGCAGCCTTCGGCTTTGCCGCTCATATCGTGGTAGTTGATCGCTGGTCTTTTCATTATAATACGGTGAACCTGGCGATAGTTCAGATTTTGGCGGTGGGGCTGTTCTGCATGTTAGTCGCCATAGCGCAGGAACCATGGCCGCCGGTAATCAACGCTCCGGTTATGGAGGCTCTGGTAATAACTTCGGTATTTGGCACCGCACTGGCCTTTCTGGTTCAGAACACCATGCAGAAATACACCACTCCCACGCGCACTGCGATCATCTTCATCACGGAGCCGATCTTCGGTGCCGCCTTCGCCCATTTCTGGGCGGGGGAAGTCCTCTCCTCCCGGGCTCTGGTAGGCTGTGCCCTTATTATCAGCGGCATGCTCCTGACCGAACTCGACTTCGCCAGATTAAAACTCCGTCGACTCCGCCAGACCTAGAGTGTCAAGGGGACGGTTCTCATGACACCTTTTGAAAAAGGTGTCATGAGAACCGTCCCCTTGACACTTTCCCTTGACACTTTGACACTTATTGCAGCCACAATGATAGAGCATCGGTCAACTCAGTCAGACCTTCACCAGTAACCGCAGAGAACGGTATCGCCGGGTTGGCAAGTCCCAGCCCGGCGTTTATAATTTTCAGGTGTTGAAGCCTTTTGCCCCGGGAGATTTTATCCAGCTTGGTCGCCACCACCTGAGTCGGAATTCCGTGTGACCGGACCCATTCCTGCATCACCAGATCGCTCTCCATCGGCGGGTGGCGAATATCCACCAGGTGTACCAGCCCTCGAATGGTTGGCCTACCGGTCAGGTAGCCCTCGATTAACCTGCTCCATGACGCTTTTTCCTTTTTGGACACCCGGGCGTAACCGTAGCCGGGGAGATCTACCAGGTACCAGGTTTCGTTAATCAGATAGAAATTGATGCTCTGTGTTTTTCCGGGAGTGGAACTGGTACGGGCCAGTCCTTTTCTCCCGGTCAAACAATTGATAAGCGAAGACTTTCCCACATTGGACCTGCCTACCATAGCTATCTCCGGCAGGGCAGGCTTTGGCAGCTGTGTGCTGTTGAATACGGATACTGTAAAAACCGCTGAATCAATTCGCATGGTCTTCTTTAACGAAAGCACGCTCCAGGACCTGATCCATGTGATCCACCAGGATAAACTCCATCTTGCGCTTTACGTTCTGCGGCACCTCTTCCAGATCCTTCTGGTTTTCGGACGGGAGTATAATGGTCCTGATCCCCGCCCGGTGGGCCGCCAGGACTTTTTCCTTTATCCCTCCCACCGGAAGCACTCTACCACGCAGGGTTATTTCCCCGGTCATGGCCACATCGTTGTGAACCGGTCGGTTGGCAAAAGCCGAGGCCAAAGCGGTTGCAATGGTAATCCCCGCCGATGGACCATCCTTGGGTATTGCTCCCTCTGGGACGTGCAGATGAATATCTATTTTTTCATGAGCATCCGCTTCTATACTCAGGTACTCCCGACGTGACCTGATATAGGACAGTCCCGCCTGGGCTGATTCCTTCATCACGTCACCCAACTGACCGGTCAGGATCAACCTGCCTTTGCCCTGCATCAGGGCAACTTCCACCGACAGGATATCTCCTCCTGACTCGGTCCAGGCCAATCCGGTCGACAACCCTATCTGGCTTTCCTTCTCCGCTGTTCCGTAACGATAACGCGGCGGTCCCAAGAAAGTAGCCAGGTTATTCTTTCCTACCTTAATGAATTTGTTACGATCCTTAACCACTTCCCGGGCAGTTTTGCGGCAGATGGCAGCAATCTCCCGCTCCAGGTTTCTGAC
>LFRU01000053.1 GCA_001512495.1 Syntrophothermus sp. DTU052
ACACAAGTACTGTCGCTCAGCAATCCTCCCATGGCGGGCACGACCATAGCTTCGTAGCCGCGCTTTTCAACGCCCAGGGCATGAACGGTTTGAATCTCACTGCAGGCTCCGATGCAGCGTCTGCAGTTAATGCATTTATCCTGTTCTCTAACGATACTGGGAGTGGAGCGATCCTTCCCATAACCCTTGACTTTCAAGGTAAACGGGTTGTCCCTGATCATGTACTCCGCTGCCAGGTCCTGGAGTTCGCAGACACCGTTTCTTATGCAGTTTAAGCAATCCTGGGGATGACGGGAAAGGATCAATTCCAGGATTGTCTTCCGGGCTTCAATAACTTTGGGACTTCTGGTCTTGACAACCATTCCATCCCAAACCGGCATGGCACATGCTGCAGCCAGCAGTCTTTGCCCTTCCACCTCACAAACACATATCCTGCAGTTGGCTTTTATCGACTGGTCAGGGTGATGGCAGAGCGTCGGGATTCTTATTCCGGCTTCTTGCGCTGCAGCAAGAATGGTTGAACCATCCGGCACGGATACTCTAATACCGTCTATAGTAACAGTCGCCATCATGCTCACTCCTTCCTTACTCTTTTACCCTGGCAGCGTAATCTGCCCTGAAATGCTTCATGGTAGTAAGAATCGGTACAGGAGCAGCCTGACCCAAACCGCACAAGCAGGCGGTAGACATAACCCGTCCCAGTCTTTCCAGCAGGTTCATGTCGCTGGCTTTGCCTTTACCCTGATTGATATTATGCATGATCTCATACATTCTCATGGTTCCCTCGCGGCAGGGAGCGCATTTTCCACAGGACTCATGCTCGAAGAACTTCGCTGTACGCTCGGCTACATCAACAATGTCCCGGGTTTCATCCATGACGAAGACTGCTCCGGAACCCAGTGTGGCTCCGACTTTCGCCATGGAATCGAAGTCCGCCGGGGTGTCCAGCAGGGATTCGGGAATAATCGCACCCGAGTTACCGCCAATCTGGACCGCTTTAAATTTCTTGCCTCCGGGGATTCCGCCGCCAAAACCGAAAATGATGTCCCTGATGGTGGTGTTGGTCGGAACTTCGATGAAAGTCCTGTTGACAACATCCCCGCTCAAGGTGAATATCTTGGTCCCGGGATAGCTGGGAGCTCCAATGGATTTGTACCAATCGGCGCCTTTCTCTATAATGTCGGGAACATTGGCAAAGGTCTCAACGTTGTTGACCACAGTGGGTTTGCCCCAGAGTCCGGATACACCGGGATAAGGCGGCTTGTAGCGGGGTTCACCGCGCTTGCCCTCAATGGACTCTATCAAAGCCGTCTCTTCACCGCAGACATAGGCTCCGGCACCCATACGCACTTCGATATCGAAATCTCCCAAAACCCCTTTATCCTTGGCCTGGGCAATAGCCTGTTTGAGAATATCGACTACATACGGATACTCTCCACGGCAGTAAATATATCCTTTGTTAGCACCCACCGCATATCCGCAGATGGCCATACCTTCCAATAGGCGGTGAGGATCAGATTCCATAATGATCCGGTCCTTATAAGTCCCAGGTTCACCCTCGTCGGCATTGCAAACCACATACTTCTGATCGGCAGCTGCCTGATAGACAAAGGTCCATTTCTGCCCCGCATTAAAGCCTGCTCCACCCCGTCCACGCAGGTTGGATTTTTTTACTTCATCGATTACAGCTAGCTGTCCCACACTACGGGCTTTCTCTAGTGCTTTATACCCTCCAGCATTAATGTAATCTTCAATCTTTAACGGATCGATCACCCCATAATTACGAAGTACGATCCTCAGTTCTTCTGCCAAAACCAAACCCTCCCTTCTTTACTGCAGTTGGGACAAGATCCCCGGAATTTTGTCGGCAGTAACATCCCTTACCGGCTGGCTGTTAATAGTAATTACCGGGGTCGACTGGCATTGTCCGACACACTCGGTGAACTCAAGGGTAAACTTGCCGTCGGGGGTCGTCTCTCCCATCTTGATACCCAGTTCCTTCTCTAATGCCGCCACCACTTCAGCCGCACCGGCGATGTGACAGGGAGAACTTTCACAAAGACGTATTACATAACGTCCTCTTTTCCCGATCTTGAAATAGGAATAGAAGGTCGCAACCCCGTACGCTTCGGCAACGGGTATCGAAAATACCCGAGCAGCCTCGGTGATAGCTTCTTCGGGAATGT
>LFRU01000059.1 GCA_001512495.1 Syntrophothermus sp. DTU052
CGGTGCTGATGGCCCGACCGCCATATTCTTGTCGGCAAAACTGGCCCCTCACCTGATGGGGATTTGTGCGGTGGCGGCTTACTCCTATATGGCCATGGTTCCTATCATACAGCCGCCGGTTATGAAAGCTCTAACCACGGAAAAAGAACGCAAGATCCGCATGAAATCCTTGCGCAAGGTCTCCAAGCTGGAGAAGATCTTCTTCCCGATTATTACGGCTATCGTGGTAATTCTGATTGTTCCTGATGCCGCGGCTCTGATAGGGATGTTCTGCTTTGGCAACCTGATGCGCGAATCCGGAGTGGTGGAGCGCCTGAGCAATGCGGCCCAGAACGAGCTGATGAACATTATTACCATCTTTCTGGGGGTATCGGTCGGTGCTACCATGCCGGCTGAGGTATTTTTGACTCCCAAGGTAATATACATCTTTGTGCTGGGCTGTGTGGCTTTTGCTACCGCAACCGCGTGTGGGGTTCTGCTGGCCAAGTTCATGAACCTGTTCCTGAAAGAAGGCGAAAAGATCAACCCGCTGATTGGTGCGGCCGGGGTATCGGCGGTACCGATGGCGGCTCGGGTGGCGCACAAAGTGGGATCGGAAGCCGACCGGAAGAACTATCTCTTGATGCACGCTATGGGTCCGAACGTGGCCGGAGTTATTGGAACAGCAGTGGCGGCAGGGATGTTCCTGAGTGTTTTGAAGTAAAATACCCTTAGGCTGTTAGACTGATAGTATTACTGTATGGTTGACAGGTAGGGGAATTTTCCTCGAACTTTAGTATAATTAACTACGAAAACAATGTATTAAGGAGGAATTCAAAAAATGGCTGTAATCGAGAGTCCAATGGCAGGAAAAGTTATTGAGATTCTGGTTGAGGTAGGACAGAGCGTGGAAGAGGATGATGAGGTGATCATCCTGGAAGCCATGAAGATGGAGAATCCGGTATATGCACCGGAAAGCGGTGTGGTAAAAGAAATTAAGGTTGAAGTGGGCAAGAAAGTAGAAGAAGGCGAAGTATTAATGGTATTGGAATAGAGTTGAGTTAAAGGGACCTTCTAAAGTTGTTAAGCGCTTGGGAGTTGATTTTAGACTCAACAACAAGCGCTTAACTCTTAATATCAAGAATGCTCTGGTTACTCAAGGGCTTTCAGGTGGACGTTATGGAGGGTGTTACAGTGCCGGGCATGTATCAGGTTGGGGCGAAAGAGGTAAGCTGCAGGTCCTGCGGCCAAACCGTACTGGAAAACGACCATCACTGTAAAAACTGCGGGGTCGGTGCTCCCGGTATTCAAAGCCGGTGTCCCCAATGCAAATCGACCAACTATGTATATCATAAGTATGGTTATGCTCTGATTCGAGGTCTGCTGGCAACCTTAATTGTAGGCCCCATCGGTCCTGTTTTCGGTTTGGTTGGCTTCAACCGGACCGAGTGTATCTGTCTCCAGTGCAGGCAGGGTTGGTTTCCGTTTATGCCGGAAGTCCAGGTTTCACGCTTTAATACTGTAGTTGGTGAAGAGGGACGGATGACCAGGAGGTTCAAAAGGATCCCGGCAAACTGTTATGAGCGCTCTTAGCACCTACGTAACCTTCAGATAATAGATTTCTCAGGGCATGAGATAATGCCCATTGATAACGGTTTTTGCATTAAGTCACTATAACATCACAGTAAGAAGGAGCACAATTCAATGGAATGGCAGACATGGTTTGCAGGGATTCTTTTTCTCATCGTTTATGCATTTATAATATCGGAGAAAATCCATCGTACCGTACTGGCTCTATGCGGCGCTGCTTTACTGATTCTGGTGGGAGTCCTTAGCCAGCATGAAGCAGTAAGTTTTATCGATTTTAATACCATCGGCCTGCTCTTCGGTATGATGGTTATCGTGGGCATAACCCGTAAAAGCGGGGTCTTTGAGTATGTGGCCATTAAGGCGGCTCATACCACCGGCGGCGACCCGGTGAAGACCATGATTGCCCTCTCTATTTTTACTGCGGTAGCTTCTGCGTTACTTGATAACGTCACTACCGTATTGCTGGTGGTTCCGGTAACCATCTCTATCTGTAAAGCCCTGGAGGTCAATCCCATACCGATGTTTGTGGCGGAGATACTGTCTTCCAATATTGGAGGAACCGCCACCCTCATTGGCGACCCGCCCAACATCATGATCGGCAGCGCCACCGGCCTGGGGTTCATGGATTTTGTCATCAACCTGACTCCGGTGGTGATTGTGATATTAATCGTTACCTTGTTCCTCTTGAAGCTGATCTATCAAAAGGGATTACAGACCACCGATGAAAACAAGGCCAAGTTGATGGCGATGGACCCCGACAGTGCTATTAAGGACCCAACCCTGTTGAAAAGGTCACTTACGGTTATTGGCATTGTGATATTAGGGTTCGTTAGCCACCAGTACCTGCACCTGGAGTCGGCTACCATAGCCATCGCCGGCGCGGCCCTGCTGATGCTGGTCAGCCGGGAGGACCCGGAGGAGGCCCTGCTTACCGTGGAATGGGCCACCCTGTTCTTCTTTGTCGGGCTGTTCATTCTGGTAGGGGGACTGCAGAAGGTCGGTATTATCGAATATATGGCCCGAGAAGCCGTTAAGATCACCCAGGGGGATGTTACCCTGACGGCGATACTTGTTATCTGGCTGTCGGCCATTGCTTCCGCCTTTATCGATAATATACCTTTTGTAGCCACCTTCATTCCTCTGATTCAGGAGATGGGGCAGATCGGCCACATGAATATCGGACCCCTATGGTGGGCTTTGTCCCTGGGAGCATGCCTGGGCGGCAACGGGACCATTATCGGGGCCTCAGCCAACGTGATCGTTTCCGGCATCGCGTCCCGGGAAGGATATCCCATAAGTTTTATCGGCTTTATGAAGATTGCATTCCCGTTAATGCTGGTTTCGATCGTCATTGCTATGGTCTACCTGCTCCTGTTTTTGATGTAGGATGTAGATCTTGGGCAGATTGAAGGATTTCAGCCGGCGAGGGGGGTGTGAGAGTGAGTTATCAGGATTCACTAACGCCGGAAGCGGTCGTCACCGGTCTGATGAGCCGGGTCTTCGGCCGCCGGGACTACTTTTACTACCGGGAGATCGATTCCACCAACAACCGGGCTCTGGAGCTTGCGGCCGACGGGTACCCTGAAGGTACGGTGGTGGTGGCGGAAACTCAAACGGCGGGCCGCGGTCGCCGAGGCCGCACCTGGTATTCGCCGCCGCGTCACGGGCTCTACCTGTCGGTGATCCTGCGGCCGCAGCTGCCGGTGCGGGAGATCCCGCGGGTGTCCCTGGTTATCGGGGTGGCGGTGGCTGAAACGCTGGAAGCAGCCTTCCAACTGCCGGCCCGCATCAAATGGCCCAACGACATCCTGATAAACAACCGAAAAATTGCCGGAGTACTCTCCGAAGTTGTTACCGGCTCCCAGGGAATCGACTGCATTGTAACCGGCATCGGACTGAATATTAACAACCCCTTGCAGGATTTTCCCGGTGACTTGCGCACGGCTCCCACTTCGGTATTGGCGGAAAAGGAGACCCCGGTTTCACGGGTGAGAGTTCTCCAGGAACTGCTTATGCACTTGGAGACCCGTTATTACCAGTTGCTGGAGGGAAATTTCAATGGTATTCTGGACAAAGGGAAGAGCCTGTCAACGATTATAGGGAAGGAAGTGGAGTACGATAGTCAAAACGGCCCCGCTATCGGCCAGGCGGTTGATATCGACGATAACGGGTTTTTGCTGGTAAAAGATAAATGGGGGAAGATCCACACCGTTACATCCGGCGAGGTATATCTTTCCTCGCCGCGAGAAGGCGGAAAAGGTGATTAGAAAACCATACTCAATCCGCGGGACCGGCTCAGATTTGGGAGGGAAATCATTGTGCTATCATTAATATTCTGGAGACGGCCTGATTAAGGGTAAGAAAGGGGGAGCTTAAACATAGCCATCGAACGGAGGACAGAGATC
>LFRU01000009.1:0-16737 GCA_001512495.1 Syntrophothermus sp. DTU052
GAACATGGTGGGACGGTACTTGGCAATGGCTTTGATCATCCCTTCGAAATCCCGGGGGAAGGGAAAGGGTATGAAGGTGGCACCCATCATAATCGGAATATTCATCGAAGTCGTCATCCCATAGACATGGAAAAACGGGATGGCGGAAAAGAAGATATCGTCCGCCGTAGTACGTGCAAAGCCCGCAATCTGAGTGGCATTTGCAATCAGATTGAAGTGAGTAAGCATTACCCCTTTGGGCGTTCCCGTGGTCCCTCCGGTGTACTGCAGGAGCGCCACATCTTCCTTGGGGTCAACCGTGATGGCGGGCGGCTTTTCTTTGCCACTAATCAGGTCACGAAACAGGAAGACCTCCGGAGAAGGAGGAACAAAGTCGGCAAAGGGAGCTACAATAATCTTTTCCAAGCTGGTATTGGGCATCAGAGCGGCGAACTTGGGGTAGACCATATCGAAGGTTACAACCGCCACCGCTCCGGAATCGTTTAGCATTGCCTCCAGTTCATTCTCTGAATACAAGGGATTGCTGTTAACTATAATGCCGCCCATTTTCAGCACGCCATAGTAGGCGATGACCGTGGCGGGGACGTTGGGTAAACTCAACATCACCCGGTCCCCTTTCTTTATCCCCAGCTTCAGCAGCGAGGCTGCGAAACTGTCCGCCATACGGTTGAGTTCCTGGTACGTTATGGTGTTGTCGTTATATATCATTGCCGTCTTGTACGGATTGCGTCTGGTAGTTTCTTCGAGCATATAGTTGAGTGGAACCAAGGGATAATCGTAACTCTCCGGCACTCCCAGGTCGTAGTGTTTAAGCCAGGGCTTTTCCATACCTACACCTCCAGTCTTGGTTTACAGGACGCTCAATACCCGCTATTCACAAGCCTCATATACTGACCATTCGCTGACAAAAGACAAATCCTTTTCGGAGCCGCATCAACCGCTACCGTACGATCACAGATAGAATTTATTGCCCTGTACCCTGGTATGGAACCTGGCTGATTACACAACCCCTTAATTAAGGCCAACCTTATTCAAAGATCTTTTCGTCTTCGGCAAAGGCGTTAACGCAATCGAGCTCGCTGTCGCGTTTGTTGCTGTTCGCAATCTCTTTCTGTCTCTCCTTGTACCACTCATGCTGGGTTATGAGGCTCATGATCTCGTTGGTGCCAACCCAGATCATGGACAGTCTCATATCCCGCAGGATCTTTTCGATGGGATAGACGTCGGTGTAGCCAATTCCTCCCATTACCTGCATGCACAGGTTCACCACGTCCCAACACTGTTCGGTGACAAATTTCTTGGCCTCCGATACCATGCGGCGGGCACGGCTGGGATGTACTCCGGCATCTATCGCCCGGGCTGTGCAGTAAATCATGGCCCGGGAAGTGTCAAGTTTGGTTACCGCTTCGGCAATTTTGAAGCTGACCGCCTGGAAGTTCTTAATCTTGGTGCCGAAGGCCTTGCGCCTCGAGGTGTAATCAGTGGCGATCTCCAGAGCCGGTCTAACCGCCCCGATAGTCATGGCGGCGGTTCCCAGCCTTTCCGGAATCATCATGGGATAGAACACTTCAACTGCTCCGTTGACCTGCCCCAGGATGTTGGATTTGGGCACCCGCACATCTTCGAACACCAGGCGGGCGGTGCCTCCTCCCCGGCAGCCCATGAGCCCGTACAGGTACTCAACTTTGACCCCGGCATCGCGGTCAACGATGAAACAGGTCATGGACTTGTGCGGCGGACCCTGGGGATCAGTTTTCGCATAGACCAGGAAGAAATCGGCTCCCTCGCCACCGACGATGAAGCGCTTCTGCCCGTTCAGTATGTAATAGTCGCCATCTTCCACCGCAGTGGTGGTGGCTCCAAAGAAATCGGAACCGCCGCGGGGCTCGGTCAGGCACTCAGCCGCAAACTTCTCCCCTTTTAGCAGCGGCACCACATACTTCTCTTTCATTTCTTCCGAACCAAAGTTGCAGATGGCATCACAAACGATATCCGCTCCTACACCCCAGACACACCCGAAAGCGTAACCGGGTACGCATATCTCCTCGGCCACCAGGGTATCCTCCACCCAGCCCAAGCCTCGTCCCCCGTACTTTTTGGGCAGCCGCAAACCCAGGAGATTACGGCGGCCGCACTCCTGCAGGAACTCCTTGGGAAATTTGATTTTGTCGGCATCCATATCCAATATATACTGCCGAGGCACCCACTTGGCCATCTCCCGGGCTTCATCACGCAGAGCCAACTGTTCTGGAGTCATAAGAAAATCAAACATCAATCTCACCCCCGTAATATAAATATGTCTCTTCGTAATAACGATATTACACATGTGTTCGATTGTCAATTGCGAATTATCTAGTTTGCTGTCGATTTTTTTGGTGAAGAACCGGTTGCTCCGGTCCCAATACCGTTCACCGTCCGTTGGGGGCTGTATTCCTGAAAATCGGCCGGCGGGCTTGTGTTCGGCTTACCGCTGTTGTAGATTAAAGGAGTACATGATATGGCCTGACCATTGATTCTTAACATTTATTTCCTAATAAATAGGCAGGTAAGGCGATTTGGCAGAAAACATTAAGACCCGCAACCGGATCCTGTTGGTGGCAACGTTAAGTGCTTTCCTGACTCCGTTTATGGGCAGTTCGATCAACCTGGCGATTCCCGCGATTGGACAGGACCTAAACGGTACTGCCATAATGCTGAACTGGATTGTAACCTCCTTTCTCCTGGTTTCAGCGGCATTTCTCCTGCCCTTTGGACGCCTGGCGGATATGTATGGCCGCAAGCGAATATTTGTGGCCGGAATCGGCGTGTTCGGGGCCGCCTCTTTCCTCTGCGCACTGTCGAGTTCGCTCAACATACTATTGCTGGCCCGCATTTTGCAGGGTCTGGGAGCCACCATGATGTTTGCCACCGGTATGGCCCTGCTGACTGCAGCCTTCCCTCCACAGGAAAGGGGGAGGGTTTTGGGAATAAATGCGGCCATGGTGTACGTGGGATTGTCGGCGGGGCCCATTGTTGGCGGCTTTCTCACCCATTACCTGGGATGGAGGAGCATATTCTATGTGGTCGGGTTGTGGTCGATTCTCGTAATCTGGGCCTCCCAGGCCTGGGTGCCCGATGACCGGCACCCGGTGGGAGAGGAACGGTATGATGCCCTGGGAGCATTACTGGTGGCGGTTAGCCTTATTGCCTTGATTTATGGAGCCTCCAGTCTGTACACGGTGCCTGCAGCTCCGGTTGTTACCGGCGCCGGAGTGTTAGGGCTGGCACTATTCGCCTTCCATGAATTCCGAGCCCCCTACCCGCTCCTGAATGTGAGGGTGCTGGCCACCAACACCGCGTTTGCATTTTCCAATCTGGCGGCTCTAATCAACTACAGCGCCACCTTTTCCATCAGCTACCTTTTATCCCTCTACCTTCAGGTGGTGCGCGGATACGGCGCACAGGCGGCCGGTACGCTCCTGCTGATCCAGCCGCTGGTAATGGCCCTCCTCTCGCCTATGGCCGGCAGGCTGTCGGACCGCTTGCAGCCCAGACTGGTATCCAGCGCCGGTATGGCCGTTACCACCGTGGGGCTGCTTATACTTGCCGCCATTCAGAGGGAGACGGACATCTGGATCATCGCCGGCATACTGGTCCTGCAGGGGATGGGTTTTTCCCTGTTTGCCAGCCCCAACACCAATGCGGTGATGAGTTCGGTAAATCGCAAGGACTATGGAATTGCCTCTTCGACCCTGGGAACAATGCGGCTGGTAGGACAGGCCTTAAGCATGGCGATTGTGTCCTTTATATTTGCCGCCAACCTGGGGCGAGCCAAGATTACCCCGGAGGTGGCTCCGCAACTGATCACCAGTACCAACCTGGCGTTTCTGGTTTTTGCAGCCCTGTGCTTCATCGGCATTTTCTGTTCCCTGGCCCGCGGAAACGTTTCTCGGGAAGAAAGAGAACAAGGTTGATCCCATGTGAGGTGCTGTGCTGATGAGGCTCCAGTCCATCTTAGTTTTCAGGAGCGCGATATGTTATACAGTCATTATTTTAAGGGTGTGATACGTTATGCGGGACCAACTGATAACCGGTATTAGACAAGCAGTCCCGGTTATGCTGGCCTATATACCCCTGGGCCTGGCTTTTGGAGTCCTGGCTGTTGAGGCGGGTCTGTCAGTAGCTGAAACCACATTGATGTCCGCCCTGGTGTTTACCGGAGCCGGGCAGTATATAGCAATCGGCATTATCGCCGCCGGCGGCTCGATGCTGACCATAATAATGGCCAACCTGCTGGTCAACCTCAGGTATTTTCTGTTCTCAACCTCACTGGTGCCGCAGCTTAAGGTCCTGCCCACCGGTGCGGCTTCGGCGCTCATGTTGGGACTGACCGATGAGACCTATGCGGTCGCAGCGGTCCATCTCAAGGAAAACCCGGCAACCATACCCTATCTGGCGGGACTCAATGTCAGTTCCTATCTGTCATGGGTGGGGAGCAGTTTCCTGGGAGCGAGTCTGGGGAGCATCATTACCAGTACCGAACAACTGGGGCTTAACTTTGCCTTACCGGCCATGTACACGATCCTGCTGGTCCTGGTAATAAGCGAGAGGAAACACCTCTTGGTGGCGGGGGCCGCGGCATTGGCCTGCCTGGTTGTGGCCTACCTGTTCCCGGCTACTTTGGGCAACCTGTCCAATATAATTATCGCCTCCCTGGCGGCGGCCACATTAGGAGTGATTATCAGGCTATGAGAGCGGAAATATTATTGATAATAGTTGGTATGGCCCTGGCCACCGCCATCCCCCGGTGCCTGCCGGTGGCGCTCCTTTCTCGTTTCGAGTTCCCCGAGAAGTTAAAGGAATGGCTATCATATATCGCACCGGCGGTACTGGCGGCTCTGGTAGCAGTAAGCGTTCTGGCCCCCGACGGAACAATCGCGGTTACCATGGGGAACCGGTACATCTGGGCATTTATCCCGACCCTGCTAGTAGCCGTCTACACCAGAAGCCCGTTCTATACTCTGGTGACCGGCATCGCAGTTATGGCCGTCCTGTACAACTTCTGGTAGTATTCCGCTATTTCAAGAGGCTGAGGAAATGCTCGAGGATGCGGGCAGTCAGCCCCCAGATAACGTGACCCTGCCAGACATAAAAAAACTGAGCGTAGGTGCCGTCCCGCCAGGGGTAATCTTTTCCTCCGGGAATCAGCTCATAGGGATAATCGGCGGACGGTACCAGTTTTACCGCCACCTCGCTGGTAATAGGCTCAGTCTCCAGAAGATAAGCAAGGGGGACATAAAGTAATGACTTGCATTCACTGGAGTTCGGTTTTATCACCGCATTCTTTCTTACCTGGCAGACAAACGGGTAAATCAGCACGTTGAAGGGTGTTAAAAGGATGTCAAGCGGACCTACATATTCCAAGTCCTGACGATTAAGGCCCAGTTCCTCGCAGGTTTCCCTGATGGCTGCCTCCAGTGCGCTGCCATCTCCCTGCTCGATTCTCCCTCCGGGGAAAGATATCTCTCCCGGGTTTTTTTTCAACCATGAAGTTCTCTCTTCCAATATTACACAGGCCTCTCCTTGATGCTCCAGCACCGGGATGGTCACGGCGGATTCAAAGAAATCCTCGTGTCCCAGAATTTTGGCCTCACGGCCGCGTAAAGCCCTGATTTTCTCCATCAATCCGGATCCTCTCCTAATACGATCACATGCAATTTGATTATACCAGACCGACCGCTTCTGTTCATAGTCGGGGCCGCCACCTTGGCCGGGCGGCCTGACAGGGCAAAGCGGTCGGCTGTTAACAGCTTTGGACATGAGACCACCGGCGCGGCTAAGCAGACACGGAACCCGCGATTAACCAGAACCTTCCTGTTTCGCCAACCCGGGGAACCCGGCAAATAGCCATTCTTTCAGGCTCCACCGGTTTTTTCGTACTCCAGGTGCTATCCAGGAATGGTTTACCATGACAAAAAGCGCCCGGATTGCTCCGCAGCGCCTTTGTTTAGCAAATAACTCATTCCATGTCCCGAGTGGGCTGGGAAAGCTTTGGAGGCTCTAGGGGTCGAATGTAAAACCCTCTTCACTAAACAACCGGCAGCAGACCTGCACCACCTGAGAATCGTACAGGATTCCACTGTTGGCGGAGATTTCTTCCAGGGCTTTGGCCACTCCCAGGGCCGGTCGGTAGGGGCGGTGCGATGCCATGGCCTCCACCACGTCCGCTACCCCCAGTATCCGGGCCTCCAGCAGTATTTCCCCCCCCTCTTAATCCCTGGGGATACCCCGAGCCGTCCAGTCGTTCATGATGCTGCAGCAGAATCTTCGGGACCGGGTGAGTAAAAGGAATCTTGCGTAAAATCTCATAACCCGCCTGGCAGTGGGTCCTGACCAGGAGCATCTCCACTTCTGTCAGGCGGCCTGGTTTGGACAATATCTCGGTGGGTATATACATCTTGCCGATGTCATGCAGGATGCCGGCAGTGCGCAATCCTTCCAGCCGACTGCCGTCTATGCCCATTTTCCTGCCTATGGCACAAGCCAGATCGGCTACCCTTCGTTGGTGACCCGCCGTATAAGGATCCCGTTTTTCCGCGGTGGCTGCCAGGGCCTCCACCGTACCATCAAGCAGTGCCTGCATCTGCTCCAGATTCTTCTGCAGCTCTTTTTCCGCTCGCCAGCGCTCGGTTACATCTTCACCAATAGTAGCAATCCCCGCCACATTTCGCTCGGTGTCCATCAGCAGGGTATTGTTCCAGTGTATCCGCAGCTTGCGGCCGTCTTTCGTCTGCACATAACTGGGGCCGTAGCTGATTACCCTCTCTTTCTTGATGGTGGTTTCAAAAAGCCTTTTCATTCTTTTTTGGATTGAAGACGGAAACAATACCGTGAAATGACGGCCTTCCAGTTCCTCCCGCTCCCATCCTATAAGACTTAGAAGGAAGTTGTTTACAAAGGTAATGGTGCCTTCAGCATCGATGATGAGCGCCACCAGGCGAACATTCTCCAGCAGAGACCGGAATCGTCTTTCGGATTCAGCCAGAGCCGTTTCCTGTTTCTGCAGCTCCTGGTACTGCTGTCTCAACTCTTCTTCGATAGCGGTAAGCTCTTCCAGGGTGGCTTCCAGTTCCTCATTGGCGGCTCGCATACGGCGTTCTGCCCAGCGGGCCTCGGTCACATCCACAAGTGATATGATGGCCTGCTTACTGTCAGGGATCATGGCGGCGGTGAGACTGACCTCGCGGACCGCTCCGTCCTTCCTGACCATTCGAAATTCATAATTCCGGGGGACCTTGTTCCCCGGCTCTCGGCCGGCCTTATAAAAACCCATCATCTTTTCCAGGTCTTCGGGATATACTAAATCCGTCCATTTAATCTTGCCTGTGTCTTGGCGGGAAATACCGGTTAGTCTCTCGGTTTCCTTGTTGATGGAAATTATCGTTGTGTCCTCATCAAAAATCATCATTGCAGTTCCAGTATTTTCAAATATCGTCCGATAAAGCTCCTCCGAACGGCGCAGCTTCTCTTCGGCCCGTTTTTTTTCCGTGATATCATGTACCAGGTACCATCCCCCGATAGTATTGCCATCTTCATCGGTGCTCCGCAAACCCCTGATGCTGGTAACCACCCGCGTACCATCACTGTGCAGGTATTCCTTTATGTATTCATCACAGTAACCCCGCTCCAGAATCTGCATCATGGCCTTTATATCCAGGTCATGGTATTCCGCAGGGGTGATCTTTTTATAAGAACGACTGATAACCGCTTCTTTCGAGGGGTGTCCCAAAAGATCGGCAAAAGCCTGGTTGCAGTCCAGGCATCTTCCATTAATATCGAAAACGGCGATACCGTCGAAGGAGTTTTCAAACAGCCGGCGGTAGCGCATCTCGCTATTCATCAGGTTTTTTTGAGCCTGGGTCCAGTCGGAGATATCACTGGCAACAACTATGCCTCCCCTGGAACCCGATTCAGAAGCCAGGGGTATCACCTGTATGTGGAATCGTTTTTTATTTTTATCGTTATCCGTAATTGTAATTTCATGGATCCGGCCGACACCGTCTTCCTCCTCTATGGCTTTCTGCACCATCATCGATTCATCTTTTGGAACCAGATCCGCAATACGCTTTCCGATCATTTCTTTGATGGTGAGTCCGAAAACCTCAGCCCCGCGTTGGGTACAGTAGGTAATCCTCCCCGAGCCATCATATGTAAAGACAATGCCCTTTAACTGGTCTAGGACTCTTTTTATGTCGTTCATGATAGCAAGCGAACTATTATCAATTTTGCCGGACACTGTCATATTTTCCTCCACTAATAATGATGGAAAAAACGTCCCAATCTCAAATCGACAGGGTTGTATTCCCTCGATTTCCTCAATTTATGAATATATTATTATTCTATACTTCTTGTTATCTTCCTCCCCCGGTCATCACTTGCCCCAAAAAATGAGCACTTTTAGGCTGCAGCATCAGGATGATTGATCCTTGGGCGGCATTGATAAAAGGGCCTTCCGCCACCGGCACCTACTCTGATAAATTCTCGGAACTTCGCGACAATGGGCATAAATGCTCGGCACGAGCGAACAATATTCGGGCCCAAAATCCCGGCAGGAGCCGGTTTCAATGCTCCCCTGCGCTCTGGCCGGCAAGGTAACCGGTGCTCCAGCACAACTGCAGATTGTAACCTCCGGTAGGACCGTCCAGATCCAATATCTCGCCGGCCAGGAACAAATTTGGAAAAAGTCTGGATCTCATGGTCCGGGGGTCGATCTCTTTCAGATCCACCCCTCCCCTGGTGATGATGGCCTGCTCAAATCCCATCAGGCCCGACACCGTAAACTCCAGGCCTTTCAAAAGACTTACCAGCCGGTAGCGCTCTTCTCGGGTAACACTGTTCACTTGTTTGTCGGGATCTATCCCGGTTAACCTGATTACCGGAGCGATCAGGGTGCGGGGCAGTAAATCGGTGAGGCTGTTTTTGAAGGCTTTGTTTCGGTATTTACCAAAATCGCGCTGTACCCGTTCATCCAAACGGTCGAAGCTCAATGAGGGTTTAACATCGACATGAAGCTTGACTTCTCCTTGGGGAAGAAGTTCCCCTATTTTTTTGCTCAGATCCAGTACAATGGGACCGCTCAGACCGAAGTGAGTGATCAGGGCTTCCCCGAATCTCTGGTCCTTCCGTTGACCCTGCTGGTAGACGCTGATCCGGACATTTTTCAGGTTGAGACCCTGAGCCTCCTTTACCCACTCTTCCTCTACTTTTACGGGGACCAGTGCTGGTTGAAGCGGTTTTACGTTATGTCCCAGGTCTCGCAGCCAGCTAAAACCCTCTCCGGTCGATCCGGTTCCCGGATAGGAACAGCCCCCGCTGCACAATATGTAGCAGCCGGCCACTACCCGCCCCCGGTTGGTATCAATCCCTGTAATCAGTTGGCCGTCAGCCAATAGCCTGGTGACCCGCGTGTTGAGCCGCACTTCCACCCCGGCCTGTCTCAGATAGGCGGCCAGAGCCTCCCGGACTTCCCGGGCCTTATCGCTGGCCGGGAACACCCGTTTCCCACGCTCCACCTTGGTCTTAACCCCCCGGGCTGCAAAAAACTCGAGAACCTCCTGGACCCCAAAGGCTCTCAGAGCCGGAAGCAGAAATCTCCCCTTCTTCCCGAAACCTTCCGCCAACTGCTGGTGGTCAGGCTCAGCCCGGGTTAAGTTACACCTGCCTTTGCCGGTGATCAGGAGTTTTACTCCCAGCTGGCGGTTCTTTTCCAGTAAAACCACGGATCTCCCGAGTTCCGCCGCCCGGCCGGCCGCCATCATACCTGCCGGGCCCCCACCGATCACTGCTATGTCATAAACTGCATGTTCATCCTGCATTCGGCGAGATCTCCTTGTTTCATGTCTTGTCTCCGCCCTGCGGTCCTGCATGCCCGGCCGTCTGGCTTTAGTCGAACTTCTTTTTCAGACGCTCCCAGAGGCCGCTGCCGATCATATCGTCGGCTATGGCCAGAATCCGCTGGATAGCTTCCAGGCTGTCGCCATCGCCCGCCCAATAGCGACGGACAATTTCAGGATCGGATTCGTTGACCATGGAGTTCAAAACCCATGCGGTCAGCGCAATATCATCAAGCAGCCCCAGCGGCCCCAACACAAACTCGGGAAACACATCAAACGGAGAGATAAAATAGGCAATAACCGCCAGCAACTTGGCCTTTTGTCCACTGGAGACATCCGGATCCAGTGACAACCTCACCAGCAGGTGAAACAGGTCCGGCGCATACATCAGGTACTCTGCCCATTTGCTGTTGCGAGCCTCCTGACTGTCTATCCAACGCTGGATCTTGGCCCTGAACTCTTGATAAATATCAGGTTCCTGGTATTCCACACTTTACCCCTTTCCCGGCTTACAAAATCAGGAGATCAGTGCGCGTTCCTTAACACGGGTATCTCCTGTGTGGGGCCTTCGCCGAGCTGAACACTTTTGTTTAACAACTGATCCCCTGAGTTCCACCTTATCTTATAATAATCTATTCTACAGAATCAGGATTTGCCTGGCTATTCCGGGCGATACGCTGCACGATCTTCTCTGTTTCCGGTAAAATCTTTCTGAGTTCTATAGGTAAGGGGAAAAGAACTGTAGTATTCTCGGAGGTGGAAATATCGGTTAAGGACCGGAGCATCCTGAGGGTAAGCCCTCCCTCGCTGGAACTCAGGATTTCCGAGGCCTGGGCCAGCCGTTCTGCGGCCTGGCGTTCGCCTTCTGCCTGAATGATCGCCGCCCTCCGGTTTCGTTCCGCCTCCGCCTGCCGGGCGATGGCCCGCTGCATCTCAACCGGCAGTACCACGTCCTTGATCTCCACTGCGGTTACCTTGATTCCCCAGGAATCGGTGGCCTCATCGACGATTACCTGGATGGTATGATTCAGTTTATCTCTTCGGGACAGCAGTTCGTCGAGATCAGCGGTTCCGATTACGCTTCTCAGGGTGGTCTGAGCCAGTTGATTGGTCGCCTCGCGGTATTCCTCCACATTCACCACTGCCTTGTCCGGAGCTATCACCCGGTAATAGAGGACCGCATTCACCCTGCAGGTTACATTATCCCGGGTAATAACCTCTTGAGACGGAACATCAAACACGGTAACCCGCAAGGAGATGCGGATTATCTTGTCAATTATGGGAATGATAACGATCAGCCCCGGACCGCGAACACTAACCAGCCTCCCCAGGCGAAAGAGCACCGCCCGCTCGTACTCGGGAATGATCTTGATCGCGGCGGATAGGATTGCCGCCACAACAACAATGACAACCCCCCAATTAAAAAGATTATCAAGCATCCATTTTACCTCCCATCATCTTTCTGTCTCCGCTTGGGATCGGCTCTACTACGAGATTCATTCCCTCACGACCCAGCACCTTAACCCTATGTCCCCGGGGAATAACTTCTCCGTTTTTGGAACATGCCCGCCATATCTCCCCCTGAACCATGACCCGGCCCTCGGGATCAAGGTCTTCGGTCACAATGGCCCGGGAACTCTTAAATTCATCTCTGCCATGGACCGGGTTGAAGCGGCTGATATTTATTAGTGCATAAATAACGGCGGCCAAAAACAAAACCCCCAGTATTATCGTCCATAAAGCCGCATCTTTAAGAACAATCGTCCAGCCGGACGTGTTGGTCAAAGCAACGGTCAGCATCCCCTTCACCCCCTTGGTAGTCGGCCTCATTTAATATCGGGTGCGGGTTAGTTACAACCGGATGCCGGCGCGAACCATCCTTTCCCCGCTTACTTTAATATTGTCCTACAGGAGAAGAATATACAAGTCAGACATTTTTACGGAGCCCGACCTGGCGGCTGTATTTTTTCACTTCACCAACTGTCTTTTGATAAATCGCAAGCTGCTTGCAGGCTGTAGCGCCACTGTAACTCGGAAGGAACCGCAAATACCAAAGCAGGCAACCAAACTCTCATGGAAAAAACAAAAAGGGTGTACTCTTTGTACACCCGGGTTAATCATGGCTGGGGCGGTAGGATTCGAACCCACGAATGCGGGAGTCAGAGTCCCGTGCCTTACCGCTTGGCGACGCCCCATTATTTCGTTCAGCAAGTCTAGATTTTATACAATCTCCAGGCGTTTGTCAAGTAATGACGCCCGGGCGTGTGTTATAGTTCTGTGATATTGTCACCCTATAACAGTTCTGAGATTAGGTCCCATGAGAGGAATTATTGCTGTAGAGAGCACGGCGCCGGCGGGGAGCATGAGAACTGCCGGGAAGCCGTAAGTATAACCCGGCTCCCCGGCTTAATGCGGTTTGGGATAGGTAGGCCGTAATTGGGACGGGTTAACTGGGAACGTTAACACAGGGTTCGGTATCATAGAATACTACTTCTGTAGTCCCCAGCTTCTGCCCGGATGTCGACATCAGGTCAGGAAGAACGACTACCTTATAATGAGTATTCTGCAATAAAGGCACATTCAGCAGGACAAAAATAAAGTTGGGGCACCTCCGCAGGCGGCGAACCCTTATGGGGATACGAAGCAGGTTCTGGAAGGCCTGTATCTGTCTCATATTGTGTATCCATATCTTCTGATCGCTAACAACATCCTGGCTGAAGCGCAGCTGAACGAGCCCGGCTCGGGTGCGGGGCACATCATCGGCTCCAGCCGGGGGAAATGAGTTTATCAATCGGAATTTTCCTTTCACAGGCAATTCCTCCTTTCTTTTCCATCTGCACGTTACTATCATATGCGGCAGAAAGGAGGACTGCTCCACCCAATCCATTATAATCAGACGAAAAACGCATTACGACTGTTGATGGGTAACCCGGCGAATACCGGCTTCCACCCGCAGGTACCGCTGCTGGTGACCCGGATTGTTAGTATCACCCTTTCCCGGCCCATTCCACCGGGGCCGGTGCCGTTCATCGGGCGTCTGTCCGGCGGGATTTGAGGTGAGACTTCGATGGGAACATGCCGCTCATGCGTTAACCGGCCGCTTAACGGGATGCGGTATCCGTCGTCAACGGCGCCATCAGGAACGGGCCGCAGTTGGCTGAACTACTCAGCAGATACGGGGAATGTGCTCACCTTCCAGGATTCCCAGTATCCGCTCCGCCCCCAGTTCAGTCTCAATCAGGACCATACCGGCGGGTTCCGGAATAACCGAACCGATGATGGCCGCCTTTTCCATCCCCGGAAGGCGGCGCAGGTCGCTGCAGATATCAGCAGCGGATTCCGGAGCCGCAACGATTATCATCTTTCCCTCATTGGCCATGTAAAGGGGATCCATCCCCAGCATATCGCAGGCGCCCTGGACTACCGGCGATACCGGGATATCGGCTTCCCGGACCCCGATACCCTGCCCGGCCTGAGCTGCAATTTCGTTGAGCGCCGTTGCCAGCCCGCCGCGGGTGGGATCACGCATACACCTGATGCCGTTGCCGTAGCGGTTAATAATCCCCTCCAGCCCGATAAGGGGAGCACAGTCGCTTAACGCGGGGGTGCCGAAGCTCAGCCCCTCTCGCTGCGCCAGGATCGCCAGGCCGTGGTCGCCAACCTCGCCGGTCACGATTATCTTATCCCCCGGCCTGATTCGTGCAGGCCGGTAGTCAACCCCCTCAGG
Organism: Syntrophothermus sp. DTU052; assembly: GCA_001512495.1. Taxonomy (GTDB): domain Bacteria; phylum Bacillota; class Syntrophomonadia; order Syntrophomonadales; family DTU052; genus DTU052. The sequence goes on from LFRU01000009.1 coordinate 13,600, forward strand.
GATCAGCCCGATACCGGTAGTGTTTATATATACCCCGTCCCCCTTGCCTCTTTCCACCACCTTGGTATCCCCGGTAACCAACTTAACTCCACTTTCCGCGGCAGTTTCAGCCATGGACCGGGCTATTCTCCGGAGGTCGGATATGGGCAGGCCCTCCTCCAGTATGAAGGCCGTGGACAGGTAAACAGGCCGGGCCCCGCAGGCTATCAAATCGTTAATCGTCCCGCAGATGGCGAGCTTGCCGATATCCCCTCCGGGGAAAAACAAAGGGGTGATAACGAAGGAATCCGTCGACATGGCCAGCCGACCAGTTTTTAGTTCGAATACGGCTCCATCCAGCATGCTCTCCATGATCTCATTGTTCCAGGCGGCCTGAAATACCTCCTGAATTAACTGCTGGCTCATCCGCCCGCCGCTGCCGTGGGCCATCAAGATCCGCTCAGTTTTCATATGAACACCTTCCTTTCCCCGGTGCATAACGGTAATACGCTGCACAGGCGCCCTCCTGAGACACCATGCAGGGACCTACCGGCTCCAGGGGGGTACAGCTCCGCCCGAACAGGGCGCAATCAGTAGGAATACTCTTCCCGGTCAAAACCGCACCACAGATGCAGCCTTTAATGGGAATATCCTCTATCTCAGGCAGGTTGAATTTCCGGCGGGCGTCCATAGCGGCATATTCATCTCTCAACTGCAGACCGCTATCCGGAATCATGCCCAGCCCACGCCACCGGGAGGGGGCTGTTTGAAAAACCCGCCAGATAGCATCCACCGCCGCCGGATTGCCCTCCGGTTTAACCACCCGCTTATACTGGATCTCCGCCTTGGCCGAAGAGTTTTGCAGTTGGTGGATCAGCATAACAATGCCCTCCAGTATCTCCACCGGCTCAAACCCCGTGACAACGCAGGGTTTCCTGTACTTTTGCGCCAGCGTTTCGTAAGGCCGCAGCCCGGTAACCGCTGTCACATGACCGGGGCATATCAGGCCATCAACCCTGACCTCAGGATCGGACAATATGAGCTCTAAAGCCGGGGGAACCAGCTTATGGAGAGAAAAAAGCGAAAGGTTGTGTAAACCGGCTTCCCGGGCCTCCTCCAGGGTGACCGCCACCGCCGGAACCGTGGTCTCAAAGCCGATTCCCAGGAAGACCACTTCCCGTTGCGGATTATTCCGGGCTATCCTCAAGGCTTCCAGGGGCGAATAAACCACCCGCACATCTGCGCCCCGGCTGCGTTCCTCCTGCAGGCTGCCCCGGGTGCCCGGAACCCTCATCATGTCGCCGAAAGTAATGAGGATGACCTCCTTTCGCCGCACCATCTCGATTACAGAATCGATGTCTCCCTGGCTGGTCACGCATACCGGACAGCCGGGACCGGAGAGGAGTCTGATGTTGGGGGGCAGCAGTTCCCGGATCCCGCTGCGGGCGATGGCCATAGTATGGGTACCGCATACCTCCATCAGGGAAACTTCCCGGGTGGTGGATCTTATCGCCTGCAGCAGCCTCTGGCTATAGCTGGCCATAGCTGATTACCTCCAGCAAAATCTGCATGGTCTCCCGAGCTGCATCCTCGTCTATGATCTCCATGGCAAACCCGGCGTGGATCAGCACGTACTGTCCCGGCTCAACCTCCGGGGTCAGCCGGACACTTATCTCCATCCGGTTGCCATTTACGTCCACAATCGCCCGATAGTTCTCCTGCAGTTCGATTATCCTACCGGGCACTCCGATACACATTATCCTTCCACCTCACTTGCGATAACAGCCTGCCCCAGTGATAAGCCTCCGTCACCCGGCGGAACCTTCCGGTGGTGATAGACCATGAATCCCCGGTCGGCCAACTGTTCAAGCATATTATCCAGTAATATCTGGTTGTGGAAAACCCCGCCGCTCAGGACTACCCGATTCAAGCCGGTCTCATCCCTCAGCTTGAGCAGGGTCTCCGCAAACATCCGCACCAGGGTCAAATGGAACTTCATCGCCATGCTCTCCGGCCGGCATGCTCCTTTTATATCCGCGATCAATTCGGACCACATGGGCATAACGTCCATCACCCAGCGATCCCCCTGTTTCTCCACGCCAAATCCATAGCTCCCCTTTTCATGGGTATCAGCGCAGGCCTCCAGTTCCGCTGCTGCCTGCCCTTCATACCTGTTTATCCCGCAGATCCCCAGGACTGCCGCTACCGCATCAAACAGGCGACCACAAGAGGAAGTACGGGGCTCCCGGTTACTGCTCACCCGCTGCAGCAGCAGCTCTTTTTCCCCTTGCTTAAGATCGGGCAGGAGGCGATCCGCCCATTCGAGTCCCGGTTCCCCCAATGCCAACAAGAGGTAGACCAGGGCCATGCGGTAGGGCCGACGGGCTGATAAGTCTCCCCCCGGCAGGGGCAGGGATCTCAGGTGCGCCACCCGCTCAAAGCGAAGGAAGTCGCCCCGCAGGATCTCACCTCCCCATACGGTGCCGTCGGTTCCCCACCCGGAACCGTCACAAATCAGGCCCAAGACTTCTCCCTGCAGCCCGTTCTCCGCCATGACCGAGGCCATATGAGCATGATGATGCTGGACCTCTACCCGGCAGATATCCTTCTGCTCCTTGGCCCAACGGCTGGTCTGGTAGTCGGGATGCAGGTCATGAGCCAGCACCTGCGGTTCGACCTCCAGGGATGCTTTAAAACGTTCAATCCCCTGCAGGAAGCTCACATAGTTTTGATAATGGTTGAGGTCGCCCCAGTGCTGGCTTAGAAACGCCTCATTTCCCCGGGTAAGGCAGAAGGTGTTCTTCAGTTCGCCTCCCAATGCCAGTACCGGCAGGACCTGCCGGCCCAGATTTATCCCCTCCGGCACATACCCCCGCGCCCGGCGCATAAAGTGGACGGTCCCTGCTCTGGTAAGCTGTACTACCGAGTCATCACAGGGGTTGTAGATGTCCCGGTTGTGCAGGAGAAAGAAATCCGCCACCGGCTCCAGTTTTTCCATGGCCTCCTCGTTCACCGTAATTAATGGCTCATCGCTGATGTTGGCGCTGGTCATTACCAGCACCCTCAATTCGTCGTCAAACAGCATGTAGTGCAGGGGAGTATAAGGCAGCATGACCCCCAGGGTCTTCAGTCCGGGATGGATGGCCTCTGCAGACAGAG